>CANHUG010000066.1 GCA_947462995.1 Verrucomicrobiales bacterium
CACCGTGCCGGTGAATGTCGGGTTGGCGATCGTGGGGCTGTCGCGATTGGCCTTCAGTTCGTTGTTGCCGTTGAGTTTGCCGATCGAACTCAGAATCGTGTCGAAGGCGCTGAGTGTTCCCGCGCCGGAGACATAACCCGTCAAAGGCTTTCCCGTCACCGTCGCAGCAGCAATCGAAGTCGCGCCCTGCGTGCCGGTCACATCGCCCAATAGCGATCCGGTGAAACCATCGGCTGATGTCGATTTGGCCGCAAGCAACGCATAGGGTGCTGCAGCAAGGCGCTGATCGGGCGTGATGAGTTGAGAACCACGGCTGCTTCCGTCATTGAACCAGATTCGCAGACGCACATCGTCATAATCCAAGGCACTCGGGGGAAGCGCCGTCATATTGGCGAGCGTCGTGTTGCCGAGCAGCACAGAGTAAAGCCCCCTGGTCACCGGAAGCGTTACTGGCGAGGTTGGCTCCGAGCCGGCACTGCTGGTGCCGTCGTTGCTCCAATAGGAGACCGTTCCATCGGCATTCACTAACGCGAACTTGAATTGCCCGTTGCCGTCAAAGTTCACTCCATTCACCGCCACACGGCCCTGATGGTTGAGTTGTTGCGGTACGTCGGCCTGGGTGGTTCCGAGGCCCTGGGCGATGACCCAGATCAAAAGGCCGGCCCTTAGAAAACGTGGTAGAGTTTCAATCATGGTTTTGAAATAGGTGGAGGGGTCGTCGGCAAACGGCCGGAAGCGGTGGGTGGCGCTGCCTGTTTGGCAGGCTCAGGTGCGCCCTTGGTGAAGCCCCGCCCGGAATCGGTGGCGTAAAGGACGTTGTCGGTTTTGCTGAACATCAACCGCATCCCGGCATGTGGAGACTGGAAGATCGAGAACTCATCCGGCTTGAAGACAAACCAACTCGGAGCCTCGGGGTTCAACGAACCCGCTGCACCCGGCACAAGGCCGAAGGCATTGTCGTCCCTGAGGTCCTTGATCAGCTGCGGGGAGGCCTTCACCACAAGGAACCATTGCCAGCGCTGCAAGCCGTCCCCATCTCTCCACTCATGGCGCTCAGCGTGCAGGATTTCGTCATCCTTGCCAGGACGCCGCCAGAAGGCTCGTTTGAAAATCTCCTCGGAATCCGTGACCGTATTCGTCGGTGCCCCCTGCCGCCAGGCGCTCGGCTTACCGGGCGCGGCACCAGAACCCAAAAAGCCGAACCGGGACGCAGCCAACCAGGCGAGGAGCACCCCACCTGCGACACCGGTCAAAGCAATCTTGCGGGACAAATTCATCAGTTGCCAGAGTGAGAGTAAGTCCGGAGGAAGAGCTTGATGTCCTGCACCGAGGCAGCAAAGCGCGTGAGGCCGGTCTGCTCGTCGTTCAGGAGGCCATAAGCCGGAATCACGATCTTCCACTGAGTGTTCCAGACACTGCGACCGACGAGGCGCGCGCTGCCGAACTCGGCGGGCTGCAGCCCGTAGAAGAAGGCAGCATCATTGACCGCGCGAAAGGCCTGATGCTTGCGCAGAATCCAGGGTTTTTCGCTCAAGGTGCCATCGGCACTGAAGAACTGGGTGGAGGAGAATGCGGTGGCTCCCAGATTGTAGGGCAGCGGCAGGGCCTGATCCTTCACCATCCACGAACGCTCCGCCCCGGTGTCACCCAGCGGCGGGGCCAGCATCTTGTCCGCTCCCACCGGGATCAGATAGAGATACGGCGTGGCGCTGAGCACGTTCGGGTCGTTGGTATCAGCTGCGCCTGCGCCAGGGTTGAATTCCGCATAGGGATCCATGCCCACATAACCCTGGTACATCACGCCCACCGAGTAGATCTTCGTAGCAAAGTTCGAGGCCGAGAACAGGTGATCGCCGCCCGCCGTCGGCAGGCCGAAGAAGTTCTTGCCGTGCTCAATGGTGGAGCCAAATGGGATCACGATGCCGGGCACCTTGGAACCGTCCGGCTTGCGCAGGTTCCGGCACATCACCGCGGCGTCAGGATCACTCATCAGGTCGCTGACCATGTGCTGCTCCAGCGTCTGTCTCCAGGCGGTGTCGTCACTGGTGATCGCCGGATTGTCGAGGATGCGGAAAAGCTCCTGACGCAGCGAGATCAGCGTGCCGTTGGTATCCGGATTGTTAATGCCGAGACGGCCCTCGGCCACGGAAAAGTCCGCCTGCAACTGGGCCATGGTGCCCGCGAGTCCCGAATCCCCGAGCGTGCTCACCGTCGCCTGCGGCTTGCCGCCGGAGAGATCTCCAAGTGCGCGGGAGCTGACGATCTTCGAGATCACCGCCTGGCCCTGCGCGGAACCCAGCAGGCCAGTCTCGTAATCGTAGCTCTTGGCCGCAAGGTAGGTGTAGCGGCTGGCAAGGTCAAACAAGGTCCGGTATTGCTCCAGCGATTCGTTGCGGAAGGCGCGGAAGGTCAGGTCGTTCGTGCGGTAGCCTTGCACCGTGGTGGCAGCCCGCTTGCGGAAGATCTCCCGCTCCAGCAAGATGCGGTCACCCTTGGCGAGTAGATCCAGCACGTTCTGGAGGTTGCGCTGGTGGCTGATGGACAGCTGGCCGATCCCATACTGGTGGTTGGTGATGTCCCGCCACTCACTCACGTATTCGTAAAGCATCTGCTGTATATCTTTTTTAGCGTTCAGCCTCAGGTCCTTCATGCTGGTTTCTCTTTCCAATTTATCAACCGCCAGCTCCATACCACCTTTGGTAGTCTTCACCGCTAACTGACCATACCCAATGATAGCTGTTTTAACACCATTAATAGTGGCAATCGCGCCTCTGGCTGCGAATGATGGATCTACCGACGTGCCCACAGTCAGAGGGAACATTGTCCTCAACGCTTCGCTGACTGTATCCGAGTCTTCAAGCGCTCTATCCATAGTATTCAAAACTGTATCCAAGGCCAGCATGGAAGATTTCAAGCCAAAAACAGCATTATTCAGTTCAGTGCCATTATCATCGCTCTCCCTGATCGTTTCAAGCTGGCCCTCCACTACAAGGCGTTTATCTTTTAATTTGGCGAGAGCTACATAATGATCGCCGAGCGCTCCATCGAGCTTCAACCAGCTATCCTGGGCCTGAAGAAGGGCGTTTTGCAGTTCCCCGGCTTGAGGACGGGTTCCATAGTCTTTGCCGGGCCAGAACTCATCGCTGAACTGCACATGGCTTTCCCGCCGCACAAAGACCGAATAGGGATTGGACTTACCGTTCAAAGCGTCGAGAGTGAACTCTACCGGATTGCCTTCCTCGTCTGGCTTGTCGTCCGGATCGGGCTTCTTGAGCCAGTCGAAGTTCACTTCGTTGCCATAGACCTGTACTTCTCTCAGCTCAGGGTAATTCGGGTCGCTAGGGTAAGAAGCGTCGCCGTAGCCAGGAGTGCCGGATGCCTTGTCCACCACGAACCAGTTGGCGAGATCCGGACCATCGTAGGATTGGGCGTAGGTCCTGCCGGGCCCACGGTCGCCGGGATAGGGCTGGCCGAAGATGTCGATGAGTTGATATTTGAAAGCGCGTTCCTGTTCCTCGAGGGTGGTATTGTAATCATCCACCGTGTTATCCTGGTTGCGCAGCAGGCGGGTCATCTTGGCCGCCTGATCGAACGCGCCCTTGGCGTTGAGCTGGGCGGTGAGGGCGCGTTCGCTGACCTGCTCATAGTGGGACTTGCCGGCGCGCAGTTGGTTGGGATCGATGTCGAAGGCGATGGCTCCGGGGCTGAGCCCGAGCGGGTTCAGATGGGAGTTCGCATTGTCGAGGGTGGTTTGGAAGGATTCACCGCTGACGGCCAGCAGTTGCAGCTCCGGCACGGTGGTGCGGTCGATCTTCTGGATGCCGGTGTTGACGGCATCGACATCGGGCAACATGGCATTGCCGGCCGCCCAGTGGTAGTAGGCTCCCTGGTGGGCGCGTGAGGCCCATTCGTCGAGACCCCAGGAGCGGGTCTGATTCGTGGTGGCATTGAACTTCCCATCGCGGAACGACTGCCAGCCTTCCGCCGGATCGTCGCGGTATTGCTGGCGGAAGCTGAGGGTGACGATCTGCTCGGCGGTGCGGGCCACGTTGGCGGCGGCTTCGGCGAACTTGCGCTCGTCCTTGTAGTCCACCGCCACGGTGTTGCCGAGGATGTTGAGGGACTCGATCCGCGGCTGCCAGGTGAAGTTCGGGTTGGTCAGGAGCTGGTAGTAGCACTTGAGCGCGGTGAGGTAGTGGCCGTAGGCGTCGCCGTGCCCCTGCGGGAACATGCGCTGGGCATCGGCGGCATTGATCGAGCCGTCCTCGGTGTTGCTGCCGACCTTTTCCTTGATGTTGTAATTGGTGGCGTAAAGCGCCTCCCCGGAATTGATCCCCCGGGTGTAGTTCCAGAACAGGCGGTTGTAGAACGGCGCCTGGGTCGTTTGCGGGCTGAGGAAGTCATCACGGCCGCGCAGCAGGCCGAGTTCCTCGTCCAGCGAGCTGCCCATCTGGCCCTCGAAGCTGAAGCGGGAGGAGCTGATCGCGGAGTTGCCACTGGCATCGTCGATGGCGATGGTGGGGTTGGCGGCATCGGCAAAAGCCTCGTTGCCATGGATGGTGTAGAGGTCGTTGAGATAACCGGCGGCCAGCAACAGGGCGTCATTGGCAGGGCCGTAATTGTAGCCGGAGTTGATGCTGATGTTCTTCCCTCGGTTGAGCACGGTCTCATAGATCTCGATGAGGCCGAAGTCATTGATGGAATCCAGAGTCAGGGCCACGTCGCCCTCCCAGCGGGTCCCGGCCTGAGTCAGCAGGCTGACGTCGGTGTTGACCGCATTGTTGTAAAGATCGGTCATCCGCTGGTTGAAGGGGTTGATCGCGGCGAGCACCCGCTTGATCCAGCCTTCCACCAGCACGGGCTGGGTCCAGTTCGTCCAAGAGCCGTTGCCGGTGAGGGCGTAGGCGGGATTGGTGGTGCCGTTGGTGAGCAGCTGCTTGGCTCGGTAGCGCACCGTGAAGAAGTTGTCACTCATCGCCAGCAGCGGGCTGCCGAGAGGAGCAGAGGGACTCCCACCGATGATGGCGGTGTTGCTGAGGCCGAGGGCCTGTACCCAGCCAGCAGCCGTCCCCACCCTATCGGTGCGGGTCGAGCCTTCCAGACGGAAATCGACCTCGCTCTCGGTCCCTTCGTCGGCGTTGCTGAACAAGCCGATTTGCACGGTGTTCAGTCCCTTGATGAAGGAGCTCCCGGGCACGGAGAACTGCTTGGTCAGACCGGTCGTGCTGATCCGGGAGTCGCCGTCTTGGGAGAATGAGTAGCCGGTAATGGCGCTGGTGCTCTCCAGCACGGCGACCTTGTCTTCGGAGAGGAGATTCGTCGTCGCCCAGAGCGAGTCGAGGCGGGCCTTGAGGTTGGTGATGGCGGTGCTTTGGCTCCCCAGATCCGACTCCGCCTTGTCGCGGACCACGTTGCCAGCCGCGTCAAAGATGCGGAAGTGCAAAAAGCCGCCAAGCTCGGCGACCACCACCAGGCTCGCCCCCGAGTTGGGGAGATCGGCCAGCGTGGCAGCGCGGGTCAACTTGAGTTCATACCCATTCTCCGGCACGAGGCTTTCCAGTGCCTTCACACCATTGGCATAGACGACGGCGGCGCTGCCGTTGATATAGACCACAAAGCCATCGAAGGTGCCCACCTCGGCGCTGAAGGTGATTTTCGAAGGAATACCGGTGACGAAATCCACGTCATTGAAGGAGCGCAACATCAGCCCGGGACGGCCGGAGAGCGGGTCGTAGCCGGCCTGCCGGATGGTTACGTTTTCCGGCAAGCTGAGAGTGTCCGCCGCGTAGTCGCCCAAGGCCAAGGTGGAGGAGGCCGGAGACTGGGCTTGGCGCCACTTCCGGGAGTCGGGATTGGCGGAATCCCCAAGATAGGTTTGGTTGGTGTAGTCATAGGTGACGGGCGGGCCGTTGGAGGTGGGCGGAGCAGTCCTCCAATCGAATTCATAATCCTCCGGCTTCGCGGCGAAATCCCCGCTGTGGCGAAGGCTCACCTGCTGGTCGAGGGGATTGGAGGACAGGCGGACCTTGACGTCGCCATTGTAGAGTTCCGGAATCACCTTGATTATCTTCATCACCGGTGGGTCTCCGGCGGGGGTCAGAGCCGGGTTCTGACCATCGCCAAACATCAGGGTAGCATAGCCTGCTCCCTGGCCGGTGGCGGTGAGCGCGTAGCTGTCCCGGGCCGTATCGGAATCCGGCATCTCGGCGAGTGCGGTCGGGCCGTAGGTTTTGGTGAGGGAGCTATCCACGCTGTAAGTGCCTTTCTTGCTCTGGTCCTCCACGTAGGTTTCGACTTGGGTAGTCAACCTGTCGATTGCGGTGTCCCATATGGTCTTGTCTGCGTCCCCAATGGCCACAAGCGCCTTGAGGGCGGCGACATCGGCGGTCGAAAGCACGTTCAGATCGAGGTAATCCTCGCCGGCGATTTCGTCGTGGAACTCGCCTTTCAGGATCAGGCTGCCCTTGGCGCTGGCCAGCGAATCAAAAAAGAACCGGGACTGGAGGTGAGGCGGCAGCCCTTGGAAATAGGTCTTCCCTTGGTAGACCGTGGTTTTGAGCGACTGCGGGAGGGCGGTCAATGAGACGTCGGCCAAGGCCGCCGTCTTGTTGCGGGTCGGGTCGTGCAGGGTGACGCTGGTTTTAGTGCTGCCGCCGATGGCCACCGACTGCTGATAGAGGATCTCCGCGCTCTTCTGGTTGCGGACGTCCGGCAGGCCGAATTTCGCCTTGGTGAGGGTCTCCGCGATGCGCAGCGATGGCACCGTGGCCGGCCAGGACGGGATGTAGGTCACGGTCTGGGCGGTGCCGGTCACGGCATTGCCTTGGGGGACTCCCGCGGTGAGCGGGCGGAGGAAGGGAAGAACGGTGCCCACCGCGGGCTGCGCGCCCCCCGGGACGATCCCCCCCGGGATGAAGAACCCGGCCTGCATCCGGTAATACCATTGCATGCCGAAGGTCGGCGTGCTGGTAGCGTGCGGCCCACGGTAAACCCACTTGTAGCCCTTGCGATCCTCGGTGGTGAATTCCGAGTAGGAGGCCGGGGCGGTGCCTGAAGCGGCGGAATCCGCCACCCCGGCCACCTCGGTGTTGGCGCTGCTGCCATTTGTGTTCAGCGGCTCAGGCAGCAAGGGCAGAGGCATCGGCCCCTGCAGCATCGTGCCGGCCGTCCAGGGGTAGCTGAACCGGTAGCGGCTGTCCTCGCGAAGCACGCGGAACGGACGCATCGCCGGGCGGCCATCGGGTGCGGTGTAGGCAATGAGCACGAACGGTTCCGAGGTGTAGTCCGTCCCTATCGTCGTGTTGAGATCGTTCCGCAGGGCCCAGAAGGTGTCGTTCGCCTTCAGGGCGTGCTCCTCGTTGGGGTTGTAGCCCACGGCGGTCGCATCGTTCTGGTGGTAAACCGTGCCCGCCGCCTGTTCCGCGGTGAGGCCGACACAGCCCTGGTTAGAAGCCATCACCAGGAGATCCTCAACAGGTCCCACCACACGGGCGGTGATCGTGGTTTTGATAGGAGCACCAGGTGCAAGACCGCCGTTGAGCAGCACCTCGCCACTCGGCAGGAGTGCAGCCTGATGATTGTATCGGAAGGTTGGAAGGTTGCCTGCAAGAGTCCAGACTCCGGTGACCGGATCAAACAGCTCCGAGGTGCTGGTGTTAACGGTTGAGGCAAGTCCCCCGGTCACCATCCGCCCCCCGGTGATCAAGAACTTGCCGCTGGGAAGGAGCGTGGCGGCGTTGGCGTAGCGGGGTACCAGAGGAGCCGCCACAAGCGCGGAGGTATTGGAGGAAGGATCATAGATCTCCGCCGTGCCAAGTCCATCATCTTGGGTGGATCCGAAGAGCAATACCCGACCATCCCCCAAAAGCGTGGCCGACGCACCAAGCCTTAATTTCTGAAGCTTCCAATTCTCCGAAGACGTGAACGTCTTGGTAACCGGGTCATAGATATCAATTCTGTGGACTTGGCCGGCGACAAGCACCTTACCGTTTTTCAGCAAGGTCGCCGTATGCGCCACGCGCCCTTCATTCATATTATTGGCAACCGCACTCCAAGCATTGGTGACAGGATCATAGAGCGAAGCGGTGCTACTCTGATCATATCCACCGGTAACCAAGACCGTTCCATCTCCCAACAAGGTCGCTGTGTGACTGCTTCTGGCTTGGGGCATGGCCGGCGCCGTGCTCCAGGTTTTCGTGACCGGATCGAAAATCTCAGCACGCCTGTCGGGGAAGTTGTTCCCTAGCCAGCCGACGGTATGTCCTCCGGCCACCAGAACCTTCCCGTTAGCCAGAAGCGTGGCCGTGTGACCGTAACCGCGGGCGACAGACATCGGCGGCAAGTCGCTCCAGATGCCGGTGGCAGGGTCATAAAGCTCGGCACTGCTGAGATTATATACAGCACCCACAGCTGTGTCTGCGCCCAGAGTTCCTCCAGTCACAAGTAGCCGACCATCCTTTAGCACCGTGCTCGTATGCTTATGGCGTGGCGTGATCATGGCTGATCCGGCATTCCAAGCCACGAGATCCGAGGGCACCGAAGGGTAAGAGACCGTGTATTTGCCGACCTTGGAGGGGACGTAGAAGCCCACGAAATTGGCATTCGGCGGCTCGATCTTCTGGAACCAGCGCACGGACAGCTGGTTTTTCCCCGGCACGGCATTGACAGGAATGATGGCCCCCTCCTCGGCCGCAACCACTCCCGAGGCATAAGGATTGATGTAAGCGGACGCCTGGTAGTGGGTCCCGGAGGTGATCGCTCCTGCGAGGGAGTAGGCCGCGGAGGGCCGCTCGATGCGTGAGCCCACCTTCGCGGTGGTGACGATCGCCGCGCCCTGGTCCGGCTCCTTATAGTTTCCAGAACCGGCGACCTGGGTGTAGATGGGTTGATACCAGACGCCTTTTTCGTTGCTGAACTTGAGCAAGGTGCGGTTCATCTGGTCGGTCGAGCTCCCAAAGTTGACCACGAAGCGCTGGCTAATCGCATCGAACTGTGCCTCTCCGCCCGTCGCATCATCCTGGTAGGCGATGCTTGGAAAGTTGTTTTCAGCGAACATCAGGCCGTTGGTGGTGTCCGAGCCGGCGGCATTGACCGTGTTGTAGGCGTAGTCGGCGTGCGCGCTTGGCCAGATGAAGCGGTAACTGTGCTTGAATTTAGGCCACTGGATGCTCAAGCCGGGAGTTTGTCCGGCCGGGGTAATCCCCGCGTCAACCGCTTCCAGCCAATAGAAAAGGACCTGGTCGGGATTCGAATTCTCACGCTCCGCCCAGTAAGCGAGCTTTCCACTGGCGAGGGCGGTGGTGCCGTAATAGGAAGTCCCAGCCGCGTTGTTCAACAACGGGGACGCAATCAGTTTCGGGTCTCCCGTGGCGGGAAGCACCTGCTTGCCCAGATCGATGTCCACCACCGAAGGGGTTACCGTCCTGATGACCTCCACCACATCCGCCCCCAGGAAGGTGAATTTTCCCGGGGAAATCTCCGCTCCGAGGTATTCCACCAAAATCCGGCCTTCCCGGTTGTAGGCCGAGAACTGCGCGAGTCCGGCGGTTTCCTCATACCAGAAGGTGCGCCGGATATCGGGCATCTGGGCTGAGGTTTCGGGATTCTCCACATAACCCGGAGGCTGGTAGACCTCCGCCACCGGGACCGTGGCCGGGAATTTGGAGGAGTAAATCGGATTGGCCAGCTGGATCCGGCCGCTCGGGATGGTCACGCGGGGGGCATCGAAAGAACCCTCCGTCCAGTAGATCTTGCGCACGGGTGTCGTCTGGGTGTCTGCGGAAACGTTGAAGGTTTCCCGGCGGAACTTCCAAGCGCTGTTCACGGGCGAAGAGGAAACCCACCAGATTTCCACCGCCCCGGCTTGGGACGCAAAAACACCCCCCGCATGGGGACTGTAGTAGAAGCTCTCATACTGTCCAGCGGCCAGCGCAGGCAGTGGCACCCCCGAGGCACCGGTGGTGTTGGGAAGTTGAGTGCCGTTCACATCGACCAGAGCCGTGTTGTTGGGATTGGTGAAAAACTCCCCTGGGCGCACCGGCATGGCCCGCCAGTAGCCGTCGCCTGGGGCCGTGGGGTTGCCATCCGCCTTGGTGATAGGCGTCGTCATCACATCCCCGAGGAAATAGCGGGGCACCCCGTTGCTGAAGGAGTTGCCGATCTGGGCCGTGGTCAGAAGCAGCGTGGAGGTCACCACTTCCTGGGCATTCTTGTATTCCGCCTTCGCGCCCGCCTCTGCGCCGCCGGAGGTGACACCGACCGACGAGAATTGGGTGCTGGTGCCTAGCGTGCTCCTCGCGTCGGTCGTGGCATTGAACCGACTTACCGGACGGATCTCCAACTGCGCCCACGCGCTGGCCACCAGCAAGGGGAACAGCAGCAGGCAGAGCGAAATAACCTTTGGAAAATGGAAAGTCGGGTTCATCACAAATGAGCCTGGGAAGTCGGAGCGAGCGGTTTTCAACCAATAACTGAAATTTACTTCTTGATGATGTAATTCAGGTAAACGTTTGCCGGGCGGGTCTCTTTGCCGCTCAGAATCCCATTGGATTGGGTCATGGGGCCCGTAGTTGTGTCAGCAACTGCGTTTGGCCAGTTATAACCGCCAACATTCGTGCCCGTTCCGCCAAAAATTTCGTACTTTTCAGGATGGGTGTGCGCTTTGACATCATCAAATTGAAGACTGCCGATCTTATCGCCGCTATCGCCGCCCGGCATGCTGGCCTTTCGTCCACCGTTTGCGATGGCCGCACTCGCATCAGGATCGCGTGCTTCGCCGGTCTGGAGGGCGTTCCAGCCGCGGATGAAGCGACCGCGAAGGTCAGGGACGTTGAAGGTCGTGGTCGTACCCAATGGAGCACCGAAGCGGGTCCCGATGGCGTTGAAAAGGGCCGCCTCCGCGGTCCTGGAAAGGGCCGCGCCATCACACATCACCCAGCCAGCCGGAGCCGTATCGCCACCATAGGCCACCACGGTCCCGGCAGGCACGAGGGACTCCCGCACCGCCTGAACCAGGGAGGCCAAGGCAATGGTGCTGGGGGCGATGTCTGCGGAGGTGATGGTGCCATCGGCAATCTTGTCCGTAGTAACCGCGTTGTCACCAAGCTCGGCGTTGACGATGGCCTTGTCCGCAATATCAGCACTGGTGATGGAGCCGTCGAGAATCTGGGTGGTGGTCACGGCGCTGGTGGCGATTTTCTCTGCCGTGACGGCGCTGGCATTGAGCTGGGTGGTGGTGACCGCGTTGGCGGCGATCATGGGGCCAGTGACGGCCGCGTCATCAACCTTCTCGGCGACGGTGGCGCGGAAGGCATAGGCCGTGGTGACGAGCTGCTGGCGGGGCGAGATCTCCGGATCCACGGCGCTAGTTCCGTCATCCACGGTGATGCTGAGATAGACCGAGGTGGACTTGCCGAAGACTTCCGCGAAGCTGCCAGTGTTGGCCTCGTTGTTGACCGCAGCCCCACCGCCGATGAGCACGCTGAAGTTACCGTCCACGATGGTCACCGACTGGGACTCGGACCAGAGACGGTCTGCTGCCAGGGCCGAGGTTGGGCTCTTGTAGAAACGGAAGGTGACGGTGCGGGTGGCCGATAGGGGAGTGCCCGTAGCCGAACGGACATTGCCCTGGTAGTTGATGAAGGCGGGGACCTTGGTCGTCTGCGCGAAGGCGGAGCTGCCCAGCAGGGCGAGGGTGGAGACAAGCAGGATGAGGTGGCGTTTCATATGCAGGATGGGGTCTGGTCGTGAGGGTGGTAGGTTGGGGATCAGTTGACGGTGAGGGCGGCCTCTTCCGAGGCCCGGCGGAGGATGAAGGTCCCGGAGACCGCGATGCCCGCGGTGTCCTTGTGCAGGCCCTTGAGCGTCTCCGAGTAGGTGCCGCCGATGACGCTGCTGCCCCAGCCTGTGGCGCTGGTGCCGGCGGGTGGCGTGGTGGTGAATGCGAATCTGCAGGTGCGGGTGATGGTGTAGCTTTCCACTCCGTTCGCCAGCTTCGGGCTGCTGCCGACAGGCCGCGCAGGCAGGTTGTCATGGTCCGGATGGTAGGAGTGGACGAAGGGGTTGGTGGGATCGGTGTGGAGAATGCTGACGGTGCGTTCCAGAGACGATCCCAGGGCGACGCTTCCGGTGCCGGTGGTGTTGACCGTATCCAGCGGCAGGTGAGTCACGGTCAGGCGCCGGGCGGATTCCTTGCTGTCCGCCTTCAAGCCGACTTCCTTGGTGCAGAGGCCGACGGGATTCCCGGCACTGGCCAAGGTGCCCATGAAGACTTGGGAAAGCAGCCGGGCCGTCCCGGTGCCGTCCACGTGAATGATGAAACGCAGCGGAAAGGACCGCGGAGTGGTCGCCCCCGGAGAGGGGATCACTTCGCCCTGGGCGTTCTTGACCACATTACCTTGGGCGTCTTTGTATGACGCCTTGCTGGTCACCGCGCTGACCTGGGCATCGCCGATCCACAGGCCTGCCATGGAAGTGGTCGAGGCGCTCACCGGAAGCCTGACGTCCAGCAGGTTGGCGCTCTCGGTGAAGCGGAGGAGCGAGGCGTGGAAGTTGCTGCCGGTCATGCCGCTGCGGTTGATCCCGAACTTGACCTCTATGGTGGCTTGAGGGCCGACGACCTGGGTGCCGGAGGTGAAGGCGCTTTGGGTGTCGTCTGCATTGTAGCGGATCAGGGAGACCGGCCCGGTAACGGTGGTTTGGCCTGAAGGTGCCGCAAGGGAGGCCTCGGTGGCCATGTTGACGGTCACCGTGGCGGAGGTCCGGTTCCGCAGCATCACGCTGATGACCGATCTGCTTTTGCCGAAGTCGAGGCCGTTGGAGTTCGAGGGGCTGATCTCAAGCGGGGCGTAGAAGTTGCCGACCACGGCGGACTGGAACCAGTAGGCCTGGTTTCGATCAACCCGCTCGGTCGCGGTGGAAAACACCTGCATCGGATTGCCCGCGCCAAGCTCGCCGCCCACATACTTGTAAACCTTGGTATTAGCGGCAACGGCCGCCGGAAAGGTCGCGAAGTAGCTGGAGAAGGTCGGGGAGCTGGCACCAGTCCCGAAGCCGGGGAAGCCGAGAAGGTTCGCGCCGCTGCGCACCCAGGTGGCAGACGGGGGCATCGCCCGCTGTCTGATGGCCCGCGCGGAGGGAGACGCACTGCTGCATTTCACCAGATAGGCCGACTGCCCGACCATCTGGCTGAGCGAGGTGACGGAGCCGTCCCGTTTCCAGGTCGACCACTCCGGCGTGCCTGCCGACGGAATCTGAGGAGAGTCCGTGAACTGGACCTGGGTGGGGTTCGGGTTCCAGCGCCAGACTTCGGTGACCTCTGGATAGGAAGCGAAGAGCGTCGCAAGCGTGGTGTAGCTGGCATCACCATGCAGGTAGACAGCGTTCCACCCGCTCTTGAAGGTGTAGCTGACGTCCTGCCACTGCGCGCGGGCGGTAGCGGCGAGGAGCAACGAAGCAAGGGTGAGGAGAAGTGATTTCATCGGACGGAAAGGCGGTAGAATTCCTTGGTGGTGGTGCGCGGCGCGGTGAAGGCGGAGACAATGCCAATGCCCGTGGCCTGGTGGGCGTTGTTTCCGATTCCGGGAGCCCCCACTGCGAAGGGCACCCGCGTCCAGGTCTTCATGTCGAGCGTGCTCTCAAGGGTGTAGA
>CANHUG010000067.1 GCA_947462995.1 Verrucomicrobiales bacterium
GTTAGGTCAGAGGTGGATGGTGGCGGTTCTGCCGGAAAGTTCAGGGATTGAGAGTTCCGAGTTCCGAGGCGCGGCGGAGCACGAAGGTACCGGTGAGGGAGATGTTTTGCTTGTGAAGGCCGCTGACGACCTCGCCATAGGTTCCGCCGATCACGCTGCTGCCCCAACCGGTGGCACTCCCGCCGCCCGGCGGAGTAGCGGTGAAGGTGAAGCTGACCTCGCGGGTGATGTTATAACTTTCCTGGCCTGCCACGAGCGCAGTCTGGCCGCTCTTGTTGTCATGATCCGGGTGATACTGGTGGACGAAAGGGTTGGTCGGATCGTCGAAAGGCGTGGCGATGGTGCAGGAAAGGTCGCTGCCGATAGTGAAACTACCCGTCGTGGTCACCAGCGCCTGATCCAGCGGCAGGTGGGTCGCGACGATGCGGCGGGCGGCAGCTTTGGCGTCCGCCTTCAATCCCGCCTCGGACCGGCACAGACCGAAGTCGTGAGGCGCGGCGGCCATCGGGCCCATGAAGACCTGGGAAAGCACGCGGGCGGTCCCGTCATCCGCCACATGGACCAGGTAGCGCAGCGGGAAGGCACTGCCGGCGGGCTTCACCGCGTTCTGCAGCGGCTTGCTTTCCACCGCCGTAACGACGGCTTCACCGATCCAGAGGCCAGCGAGTGTGTCCTTGCGCGCCGTGGCCGGAAGGAGGATGTCAAATGTATTGGCTAGGTCGGAGAAGCGCAGCAGCGAGGCGTACAGCGCGTCCGCCGCACCGCTCATGGCACTGCGGTCGATGCCGAAGCTTAGCTCGACACTGGACTTCGGCGCGATGACCTCATTGTAAGCGGCGGCAATCGGAGTTTCCACCCACTCCGCCTGGTCATCAAGGGTGCGGCGCGTGAGCGGGACCCCGGCGGTGATGAGCTCCTGGCCGTCCGGTGGGCTGTTGGAGGCGACCGGCGCGATCCGCAGCGTCATCACGGCGGCCGTGCGGTTCATCACCCGGGCCGTAATCACCGTGCCGCGGCGGCCAAAGGCGAACCCCGCGTTGTTGGAAAGGCTGATCTGCACCGGTGCATAGAAATTTCCCACCACTTCGGAAGAGAACCAGTAGGCCTGGTCGCGGTCCACCCGTTCGATCGCCGGGGAGAACACCTGCATCGGATTGCCCGCCACCAACTCGCCGCCGACGTATTTGAAAATCTTGGCATTCGCGGCAATCGCAGCCGGAAAAGTGGCGAAGTAGTTCGAGAAGGTCGGGAAATTTCCCGTCTCCTTGCTGCTCGGGAAGCCGAGGAAGTTCGCGCCACTGCGCACCCACGTGTTGCTCGGCGGCATCGGCCGCTGGGCGATGGCAACCGACACGGCGCTGGAGCACTTCACCAGATAGGCCGACTGGCCGGTCAGGCCGATCAGCGAGGCCGAAGGACCGCCGCGCACCCACTTGCTCCATTCCGGCGTGCCGTTGCTGGGAAGCAGCGGCGTGCTGGTGAAGCCAACTTGGTTGGGATTCGGGTTCCAGCGCCAGACTTCCAGCACCTCGGGGCTGGCCGCGAAAAGCTGGCCCGGCGTGGCATGCGTGGCGTCGCCGTGCAGGTAGATCGAGTTCCACCCAGTCTTGAGGCTGTAGGTCGTGCTCTGCCACTGCGCGCGGGCGGTAGCGGCGAGGAGCAACGAAGCAAGAGTGAGAAGAAGTGATTTCATCGGACGGAAAGGCGGTAGAATTCCTTGGTGGTGGTGCGCGGCGCGGTGAAGGCGGAGACGATGCCAATGCCCGTGGCCTGGTGGGCGTTGTTTCCGATTCCGGGAGCCCCCACTGCGAAGGGCACCCGCGTCCAGGTCTTCATGTCGAGCGTGCTCTCAAGGGTGTAGACCTTGCCGGTGATCCCGTAGAACTCGAGCCGCACGCTCTCCGGCAGCTTCTCCTTGATCGCCAGGCTGAAGGTCTCCGTCGCGTCTCCGGCGAAGGTGCCCGCGATGTATTCCAGCAGGTTGCTCTGGCCGTCCTTGTCAAAGTCGCCGCCCTTGTCGATCAGGCTTAGATCCCAATTGCCGTCATCCCCCGGATAGCGCCCGGCCTGATAAAGCTGCCACGCCTCCCAGGTGTCGGGCAGGCCGTCCTTATCCTTGTCTTCGCCAAGGGTCAGATCGAGCTTCACCCGCTCCCCCCCCTTCCCCGCCGTGAGGCTTCCCGAAACCTCGATGGGATAGAACAACGCGCCGTTCATCGAGACCACAAGGCTAAACAAGCCCCCGGCAGCCACCGCCTTGTCGGTGTACAACGTAGTCCCGCTGCGGTTCTGGTCGATCCGCATGCTAAGCTCATAGTTCTGATCGATCCGGCTGGTAGTGATGGGGGTGCGGCCAACCTCTACCCCTCCCTTGAGCAGGATCACCTCCGCCCCCTCGGCGGTGACCGTCTGGCCCACCTGATCGCGCACGACCCCATACATCGTGTAATATGGCGCCGGGGGAAATGCGTGCGCCACACCCGTGCCAAGAAGCATCAAGCCAATCACGCGATACAGCGCAAGGAAACGATAGAGATGGGGTGTTTTCACGAGATCATGTTTTATGAAACAATAACGGCATATTAGAACAGGGGCGCGGAAATTGACCGATGATCAGTTCCCTGAGTTCGAATAGGTGCGGAGGAAGAGTTGGATGTCATTCACGCTCTTAGCGAAGTTATCCATGCCCATCTGCTCGTCCTTGAGCAGCGTGATGGCAGGAATCACAATCTTCCACTGGCTGTTCCAAACACTGCGGCCGATCAGGCGGGCATTGGTGAAGGTGGTCGGCAGGGCACCCTCTGCGTAGATCGCGGGATCCGCCACCATGCGGAAGGCCTGGTGCTTGCGGATCACCCAGGGCCGTTCGGCGAAGGTGTCGTTCGGACCGAAGAACTGCGTGGTGTTGAAGTCACTGGCTCCCAGGTTGTAGGGCAGCGGCAGAGCCTGATCGACCACCTGCCAACTGCGGATCTCCCCGGTGTCGCCCAGCGGCGTGCGCATGAAATCATTGCCACAGGGAATCAGATAGGCATACGGCGTCGCACTGAGGGCCCCGTTCGCGGTGGATTCGCCATCGACCATTCCGACATAGCCGGGCAGGGCCAGTCCGACGGCAGCGATCTTCGTAGCGAAGTTGCTCTGGCTGTAGGCATGGTCTCCGGCGGCGAGATCGAGGCCGAAGAAATTCTTGCCGTCCTCCACGGTGGTGCTGAATGGAATGACGAAGCCGGGAATCGCGCTGCCATCGGCTTTCTTCAGTCCCCGGCAATAGGCGGCCACCTGCGGGTCGGACAGGATGTTAGGCACGATGTGCTGCTCCAGCACTTGCTGCCAGGCCTCGTCGTCGGAGCCCGTCTCGTCTTCAACATGGGGCATTATCCGGAACAATTCCTGGCGCAGCGAGAACAGCGTGTTGTCGTGGTCCGGATTGTTGATGCCGAGGCGACCCTCCGCGACGGCGAAGTCCGCGTTGAGCTGGGCCATGGTCCCGGCCAGCCCCGCATCGCCGAGCGTGCTGGTGGTGGCTCTCGGCACGCCGCCGGTCAGATCTCCAAGCGAGCGGGAGGCGACGAGGCGGTTGATCACCGCTTGTCCCTGCGGGGTGCCGAGCAGCCCGGTTTCGTAGTCGTAGCTCTTGGCCGCAAGGTAGCTGTAGCGCCCGGCGACATCGAACAAGGTCCGGTATTCTACTAACGCCTCGTTGCGGAAGGTGCGGAAGGTCAGGTCCTTGGTGCGGTAGCCATTGATCACAGCGGCCGCGCGCCGGCGCATGGTCTCCCGCCGCAGCCGGATCGTCTCCCCGGCCACCCGCAGGTTCTGGATTTTTTGCGTGGCGGTGGCGTAGGCCGTGGCCAACTCCGTGAAGCGGGTATGCATCCCGATCAACTCGCGGTAGGTCTGCTCGAATTCATACGCGGCCTGCAGTTCGTCCTGAGTGAAGCCGAGGCTCATCAGGGTGTTCTCTTTGATGAGTTCCAGACCGCCTCCCACGGTGGCAGTGAGCACTCGGGCGGAAGCATTTGCTGCTACGGCTGTCCCATAGAAGATCGCCTTTGACGCGATTCCGAGACCGACTGATGCCCCCCGAGCCCCGGAAGTCACGTCATTGGCGAGTCCTACGGATCTTGGCAAAAATTCTGCGACGGCCTCTCCGGCATCATCGGCGAGATCCCCGGCAATCCCGTTCGCCTCTGCGATGGATTCCAAAAGGGCCACCGCAGTTGCATTCAGCACCAGACCCGTGCCAATGACCGCCGTCGTCGTTTGCTGGCCTACGTGCATACTGACCAAGCCCTCGAACAGCTCCTCTTCCCGGTCGAACCGCGCCTTCAAGTTGTCCATGTCGTCTTTTGCCGCCAGCAGGGCGAGTTGGGCGAGTTGGGCTTCAACCAGGGCGTCCTGCAGGGCACCGGTGTAGGGACGCTTGCCTAGCGCGGTGTCCTTGCCGACCACATCGGCAAACTGCGCCCACTGGTTCGGCGTCACCTGGAAGGTTCTTGTCACGGTATCGAGGATTCCGTCACCGTTCTTATCTCCCCCTTCATAACTCGTGAAGATGTCGTCAATGGCCCCGCCCGTAAACGTCTGATACTGCACCGCTTGGCGGTAGGTCACAGTGACCGGTATGGCGGTGTCGATCCAGTTAAGCGGTCGGTCGATGATGTACCAGCGGTCAAAGTCCGGATCCGTATAACCCTGCGGATAAATTTTCCCTGGACCGATATCACCGGCGTAGGGGCTGCCGAATATGTCCAGAAGTTCCTGCGTATAGGCGGATTCCTCACTCTGAATGGCGGTCTGCTCGTCGCTGACCTGATTCTCCTGGTTGCGCAGCAGGCGGGTCATGGTGGCGGCCTGGTTGAACGAGCCGGCGGCATTGTTCAGCGCTTGCAAGGCCCGTACCGAGACCTGCTCGTAGTGGCTCTTGCCGACCACTGTCGGATCCGCCAGTTCCTGGCCGAGCGAGTTGTTCCAATAAGGGTCGAGGTCGAAGGCAATCGCCCCCGGAGCCAAGCCCAGCGGATTGAGACGATCATTGGCGGAGTCCATGGTCGTCTGGTAGCTGAGCGCCAGGGTGGGCAGCTCGTTGAGTTCCGGCACCGTGGTGCGGTCCACAATCTGCACGCCGCTGTGATTGGGATCGTTATCCACATCCGGCAGCATCGCATTGCCGACAATCCAGTGGAACAAGGCACCCTGGGTCGAGCGGCTGGCGGTTTCATCAAGGCCCTGATGACGGACCACCGTGGTGCGGGAATTGACCTTGCCATCGCGGAAATGCGACCAACCGGCATTCGGATCGTCCTTGTAGTTCTGGCGATGGACCAGACTGAGCACCTGCTGGGCGGTGCGGCCGACGTTGGCGGCGGCAGCCGCGAATTTCCGCTCATCCTTGTAGTCCACCGACACCGGCACGCCGAGCACCGTCACCGTCTCCGCGCTGGGAGTCCAGGTGAAATAGGGGTGGGTGAGCAGCTTGTAGTAACCCTTGAGCGCGGTTAGGTAGTGGCCGTAGGCATCGCCATGGCCTTGCGGGAACATCCGGTAGGCATCGGCGGCGTCCACGATGCCATTGGCAGTGCTCGAGCCGGACTTTTCAGTGATGTTGTAGTTCACGGCGTAGAGCGCCTCCCCGCTGTTGATGCCGCGGGTGTAGTTCCACCACAGGCGGTTGTAAGCGGGGGCCCCCGCCGTGCCTTGGGCATTGAAGTCGTCCCGACCGCGCAGCAGAGCGAGTTCCTCATCGAGCGAGCTGGCCACCTGTCCCTCGAAGGCGAAGCGGCTGGTGTTGACCTCGGTCACGCTGTCCTTGTCGTCGACAGAGATCGTCGGATTGGCGGCATCCGCGTAAGCCTCGTTGCCGAGGATGGTGTAAAGGTCGTTGAGATACCCGGCGGCGAGGATCAGCGCGTTGTTGGTGCTGGCGGTGCCGATGCCGGAGTTGATGGTGAAGCCCTTGCCTCGGTTGAGCACGGTCTCGTAAATCTCGATCAGCCCGGCATCGTTGATGTTCTCCATGTTGAGGGCAATGTCGCCCTCCCAGCGGGTGCCGGCCTGGGTCAGCATCGAGACATCCGTGTTGATCGAGTTGCTGTAGAGGTCCGTCATCCGCTGGTTGAACGGCGTGATCTTGGCAAGCACGCGCTTGATCCAGCCTTCAACAAGGGACGGGCGAGTCCAGTCCGACCACGCCCCTGCGGGCGTGGTGCCCTGCGCCTTGAGCCGGTAGCTCACGGTGAAATTAACATCTCCCATCAGCACAGCGGGACTGCTGATGACCGCGCTCGGGTCCGCCCCCACCAGAATCGAGCCTCCGAGTGTGTAGACAAGATTAGGAGGAACACCTTCAGGGGGTTTCGGATCAATCCAGTCGGAGATCGGGGTGCTGTTGTCCAGCGGCAGAATCGGTGCCTGGCCGCTGCTGTCATTGAAGCCATAGCGGTAGCGGAACTCGAAGTTCTCGGGCTGGCCACCGTAGTCACCGCTGTGGCGCACAGTGACCTTTTCGTCGAGCGGGTTGGACGAGAGCAGCACCTTGAGGTCGCCAGGGTAAAGGTCGGGCACCACCTTGATGATCTGCATTTGCACCGGATCGCCCGGATCCGTGAAGGCCTTGCCGTTGCCGAACACCAGCGTCACATAACCGGTGCCGGAACCGGTGGAACTCAGCGCATACCCAGCCACTGCCGTGTCCGGATCCGTGATGTCGGAACGCACCTTGACTCCCACCGTGCGATCGGCCACATCCTCACCTGCTTTCACCTTCCCGCTCTTGGCCACGACGTAGGTGCCAGGCACTGCCAGACTCTCGCGGAAAGTCTCAAGGGTAGTCGCAAGCCCGTCGATGGCGTTAGCCCAAGCTGTCTTGTCGGTAGCGGCAGCAGCCTCCGGGAGGAGTTTCTTGAGATCCTCCACATCCTGGTTGCTGAGCTGGTTGAGATTGAAATAATCAAGGGTCGCGATTTCATCCACAAACTGACCGATAAGCACCAGTTCTTTCTGGACGGCATCGTAGTGGAAGCGGTTCTGCAGGTGGGGCGGGAGGCCCTGGAAGTAGGTTTTGCCAGCGTAGTCGCTCGTCCGGATCCCAGGAGGCAGTTTGGGCATGGCCGACTTCTTCGCTCGGATCGGATCGTGCAAGGCCACCGACGAAGCATCCAACTTCATCGCCATCGATTGCTGATAAACGATCTGGGCGCTGGTTTGGCCGAGCACTTGAGGCAGGCCGCCGCCGTTGGCAGAGCTGGCCTTTTGCTTGCCTAGAGTCTCCGCCATCATCAGCGCTGGAACCACTTTGCGCTGCGCCACCGGCAGGGACGGATCGTCCGGCCACTTGGGCTGATAGGTTAGGGTAACGGCAGAGACGGAGGGGCCGCCATCAGCGTCCGCGATGAAGGGTTGGATGCTGCCCGCCGCGGGCTGCGCGTTCAGCGCAAAGAATGGAAAATCAAAGTCCGCCCGATTAGTGTAATAAAACTTCATGCCGAAGGACACCGGTGCATCGATTCTCACTTCGGGGGCGGCGGCGTAGCCACTGCCCTTGTCGGTGACCGTGATCGAAGTCACCCCAAAGCCGTCGATGTTTCCGATAGCCGCGGGTGCGGTGCCGGCGACCAACTCGGTGCCGCCCGAGAAGGTCAGGGTCGGTGCCGTGGTGTATCCCGTGCCGTTGTTGGTCATCTGAATACCGGTGACGAGACCACTGGTGAGCACCGCCGTGGCTGCGGCACCCGTGCCGCCGCCGCCGCTGATGGCGACGGTGGGTGCCACGGAATAAGTCTTCGTGCCGGAATTGATGGTAAAGCTCGCGGAAGTGAGTCCGCCAAGGACGGCGGTAGCCGTGGCTCGCGTTCCGCCGACGGGCGCAGCCACGGTCACGACGGGCGGGGTCGTATAGCCACTGCCGTTGGCGGTGACCGCGATCGAAGTCACACAAAAATTGTCTGCATTGCCAATGGCCGTGGGTTCAGTGCCGGGGAGCCACTGGGTGCCACCCGAAAAGGTCAGAGTTGGTGCTGTGGTGTATCCCGTCCCGCTATTGGTGATCTGAATGCCGACGACTCGACGGGCGTTATTCGGGGCGCTGAGATCGGGGCTGATGAGCACCGGCACAGCGGTAGCTCCCGTACCTCCGCCACCGCTGATGGTGACCGTGGGTGGTACGGTGAAATAGGTTTTTGTGCCAGAATCGATGGTAAAGCTGGCGGTGGTAAGTCCGTGCACGGTGACAGCAGCGGCGCTGGTTTTGGCGTGGGCACCCCGGAACAAATGATGGGTTCCCTTGCGATCCACGAAAGTGAATTTGTCGTAGGCCGTGATGAATGCCGCGGGAGCTGCGTTGTTTGGCAGCAATGGCAAAGTATCCTTGGCGGCTTCCACTTCTTCATTACGCACCGATTTATCGGGATTCTTTGGCAGCGGCAGAAGTGCCAGCGGCATGGGCGGAGTGAGCGGCGTACCGGCGATTTTATCGTAAACCAGCGGATAGGTCGCGGTCGCGCGGACCACCTTGGCCACGCGCATCGCCGGACGCTTGTCCGCGGCATCGTTGTATTGCAGCAGGACGAAAGGCTCGGAACTGGTGGCTAGGTTCAGGTCATCCCGCAGGGCAAAAACATTGCCATCGATGAGCAGGCCATGCTCTTCGTTGGGATTGTAGCCCGGCAGCGCGGGATCAGGTTGGCGATAGATGCTGCCAGAAGTCTGGACGGAGGTGAGGGCCGGGTTTTCCAGCCCCTTGAGCGAGGCGATCACGAGTTCCTGCGGATTCGCCGGCCAGCTCACATCGTATCGCGCGGCGATGGCAGGCACGTAGAAGGGCTCGATCTTCGTAGCGGCAGGAAAGGACACTTTCTTGAACCACCAGACAGAAAGCTGATTCCTTCCGGACAAGGCGTTGACCGGGATGATGGCTCCGGCGGCGGCGCCGGGGAAGCCCGCGGCACCGAGGGGATTCACATAAGCAGCCGGAGAATAGCAATCGCCGTCGGAGATATGGCCGGCAATTTCATATCCTGCCGGAGCATCAATGCGGCTGCCCACGGTGGCGGCGGTCCGCCCGCCCGTCGCCGCGCCAATGGCCGTCGCCGGCGACCAGTCGCGCACGCCGTCGCCATTCAAGTCGTTGAGGGTGTAAACCGCAGGCCGGGATTCATCGATCGCCAGGGTCGCGGGATTATCGGCCACGGCGGGCGAACCCAGCGCGTCCTCCGACTCGATCCACAAGCGCAGATACTGGGCACCCGCCACCGACCTGAACCTCAGCAGCGAGCGGTTCCGCCGGTCCGGGCTGCTGGTGGTGAACTCGACCAGCAGTCGCTGGGAGCCCCCGTCGATCTTCGCCTCCAGCTCCGCAGGATCGTCCTGGAACACCAATTCCGGCAGGCTGATGGCTTCAAACTTCGGCCCAAGGGTCGCGTCCACCCCGGTCTGGGTGACGTTGACCGGCTCGTAGTCGGCCGGACTGGCGGGCCACTGGTGTAGGTAGCTCCGCTTGGCCACCGGCCACGAGATATCCAAGCCGGCAATGGCACCGCCGGAGACAGCATGGAGCGAGGCGTCGAACTTCGCCATCCAGTAGAGGACCATGTTGTCCGGATTTAGATTCTCGCGCTCGGCATAATACTGGGTGATCCCGTCCGGGCGGATGAAGGTGCCGTAGATCGGTTTTCCGGCCACGCCGGCGGCGAGATTGGGCCGCGAGGGGCTCATCTGGTCGTCTCCGTTTTCCTTGGGGCCCTGGCGGGGGCGCAGTTGTTCACCCAGCGGGGTCACGATGGTCTCCACATCGGCGCTGCGGCGGATTTCCACGATGTCGGCACCGAGGAATTCATGACGGCCAGCCTCGCCCTGGATCTCGTCGCCCAGGTACTCGACGAAGACGCGGCCCTCCGCATTGTAGGCGCGGAGCGCGGGCAGGCCGGAACCCGTGTCGAACCACAGCGTGCGCGGCTCGCCCGGCGCGGCGGTGCCCGGGTTGGTCGAACCGCCGACCGGCGTGTATTCCACCGCCTGGCCGGGGACGAAGGAATTGAAAACCGGATTCACCCGATCGATGCGGCCGGACGGGATGCGGACCCACGGCCCATCGAAGGTTTTCTCCGTCCAGTAAATCACCCGCGGCTCAACTTTCGAAGCGGATGAAACCGCAAAGGTCTCGCGCCGGAATTTGTAAGTCGGCGTGCCCGTTCCTTCAGAAGTGTCCGGCACGGCCGAGACCCAGGTGACCGTCACCCGGCCGGTCTGGCTGGCATAGACCTTGTCCGCGTGTGGGCTGTAGTAGTAGGGCTGGTATGGAAGGAAGGTCTTGGAGGTGCTGGCGGTGATGTTCGCATTGGCCTTGCCGGACAGCATCAGCGTCGTGCCATTGATGAGCTGCACCTCGCGCCCCAGCAGGGTCGCTCCGACCGTGAGGGCCGCCGGCACGCTGAGCACTTCGACAACATTTTTGTCGGTGGAGCATTGCGTCACCGTGACGGTGCCCGCGGGCAGCAGCGGCTGAGTGAGGCCGTCCACGGTGTTCGTCAGGCGGGCGGAGGTGAACACCTCCCCCGGCTGCACCGGTTGGGCCCGCCAATAGTTGGTGTCTGCGAGTGGCGCGCCATCCCAACTGACGGACGGGCGCTCGATTTCATCCCCCATGAAATAGCGCGGCACTCCAGAGGCGAAGGCATAGCCAAAACTGCTGCGCTTCAACTGCGCCTGGGTGACTGTAACGGAGCCCGACAGCGCGAGGGCGCTGGGATACCTGCCGATCATAGCCACCGCAGCAGCCCGCACGCCGGAGGTTGGTGGGTCAAAGTAAACTCCTGGCTGGGAAGTGTAGCCGCCGCCCCGGGCCGTGACCGTTACCCCGACCACGCGGCCACCGGAGAGCACTGCGGTGCCGGTCGCCCCGGTCCCGCCGCCGTTGAAAATGTTGACCAGTGGCGCGCTGGTATAGCCACTTCCGCCATTGGTAACCTTGATAAAGCTGACTTGATCCCCCGTGCCAATAGCACTCGACGAGGCCGCGGTGGTCGCGCGTCCGGCGAACTGGACCATGGTCACCGGCGGGGTGATGGGCACCTTGGGCGCTGCGATCGTCACCGCTGGCGGGTTGGCGACAGTGTAACCAGTGCCCCCGTTGGTGACCGTGATCGCCGTCACCACCCCGGCGGTGATCGTGGCCGTGGCCGTAGCGGTCGTCCCGTTCGCGGGGGCCGCAATGGTCACCGCAGGGGCGCTCGCATAGCCACTGCCACCCCCACGCACGGTGATCGAGGTGACCACGCCGCCGGCGGAAACAGTCGGCGAACCGCCCGCCTTCCGTTTATCCAGCAGGTTGGTCGCACCGCCTTTCAACTCAAACTGGGCATGGGCCATCGGTGCGCAGAGCAGCGCAGCGCAGGCGGCCATCAAGGTGGGGAATCGGAGATTCATAACGATCGGAAAAGTGAGGTCGGTGACGATATCTTGTCGGAACGGCAAAGTCGGGCGAGGTAGAAGAAAAACCGGTTAGCCCGACACTGAATGACTGCCAGGACGCCGCCACGCACCAGACTGGGAATCGGCCCGGGCAAGCGCCCGCAAACCAACAGCCCGGCCAGAAGTGATGGATAGTGAAAAACGCATCGGATTCATCAGGTGCGGCACCCCCTCTCATCAGCGCGGACCGATGGCGATGAATTGGAAACCAAAATTGTAGGCATTGTTGGAACTGACATCAAGGACCCCGACCGTAAAGCCGGTATTCGAAGGATACAGACCATCCGTAGCATTGTTAGGATAATTAGTGCGTCCAACATTATAAACCTCAGCCTTGATTCCATAACGTCCCGTAATGGACGTGGTGACGGACGGACTGGAACTGAACGGGGTTGTGAAGGTGATTTGATACAATCCGGTTTGGCCAGCGACTTTAGTCACCGTGAAACCCGACCCAAACCATACGGTTCCATCCGCCCTTACCGTGCCGCGGACAATCTTGAGGTTGTCCTCATCCGACGTAGGCACTGACTTGCCACCGGCGGTGATGGTGGTTCCTGCTGCGATGGTGGTTCCTGCGGTGATGCTGGTTCCTGCCGCCACGGTGGTTCCTGCCGTAACAGTGGTGCTGGCCTTGACCGCCCCGGTCACATCGAGTGCGACGCTGGGAGCTGCCTTGCCAATGCCGACATTACTGCCCGAGAGCGTCATCACTGCCGCACCGGCACTGGTGGTGGCCAAATGAAGTTTCGGCGCTCCCACCAGCACGATTTCGCCAGCCACTGCGGATGTATTGGAGCCAAATGCCCCAGCACCACCCTGCTGAAATAAACCACCCCATGCGGGCAAAGCACCCCAGAACTCGAGCGAGTTCGTCATCACACGGCCAGATGCAGAGATCTGTCCGGCTGAGATGTTTGCTGCCGTGAGGTCGCCCGAGGCCGTGAGTTGTCCCACTGAAATGCTTGCTGCTGTGAGGGCGCCTGAGGCCTTGATCGCCCCCGTCACATCGAGCGCAACGCTGGGAGTTGTGGCGCTGCCGATCCCGACATTGCCGCCGCTGGGATTCAGAAGGAGCGGGCCCACCGTGGAGGCGGCGGTATAGGACTGGAGGGACGCCCTGTTGCTGGTGGTGTCGTAGCCGAGCAGCAGGCGCTTGTTGTTGTCGGCATTGCCGCGGATCATGAACTGGTCGCCCGGCGTTGTGGCCATGTCGCCCTGCAGGGTGAGCTTGTTGGTGAGGGAACTGAAGGCAGTCGCGCCGATGCCGACGCGGCCGCTGGCATCCCAGCGGAGGGCGGTATTATACGTGCCGGAGACATTGGAGCCGAGAGCACCGCCTGCATTTCCATAAAGCACCGGGCCATCGACGGCAGCGGTGCCGAACGGGCGGCCGGTGCCATACCAACCGAGACCGTAGTTGCTGGCGGTGCCGCTGAGCGGAGTGAGCACGAGATCGGAGGAACTGCCGATGCTCTCCGCGAACTTGGCACGCATGGCAAAGGCGGTGGAGACGATCTGCTGGCGCGGGGTGATCTCATTGTCGGTGGTGGCAATGGTGGCGCCCGAGGCCACCGTCACGCCCAGATAGCGGGCGCTGCCGTTGAAGGCCGTGCTGAAATCCGCGAGCTTTTTGGAGGCTTCGCTGTAACTGAAGGTCTCAGTGGTATTGGCGACGCCCTGGCCGACAAGCACGCTGAACTCGCCGTCGGCAACCGTAACGGTCTGGGCCTCGGAGTAGATGAGGTTGGCGACCGCGGTAGAGGAGGGGTTGTCCCAGATGCGGAAGATCACCGTGCGGTTGACTGGAGTGCCGGCCCCCACATTGGCACCCGCCGCATCCACCACTCGGCCCTGGTAGCTGATGAAGCCCGGGACGGCGCTGGTTTGCGCGGTGGCGAGGGTGGGGCACAACGCCAGCAGGGCGGCGCACAAGGAGGGTAAATGGCGGAGCTTCATACGAATGTTGAGAAAAGTTAGGTCAGAGGTGGATGGTGGCGGTTCTGCCGGAAAGTTCAGGGATTGAGAGTTCCGAGTTCCGAGGCGCGGCGGAGCACGAAGGTACCGGTGAGGGAGATGTTTTGCTTGTGAAGGCCGCTGACGA
>CANHUG010000068.1 GCA_947462995.1 Verrucomicrobiales bacterium
GCCGGCGGCTGGGAAGTCCCTCTCTCCAAGGGCCGCACCATCGCCGACCTCGCCGCCCTCCTCAACCTACCCGTCATCGTCGTCGCCGACAACCGCCTCGGCTCCCTCAACCACACCATCCTTACCGTCCGCGCCATCCAGCACCGCGGCCTCTCCTGCGCAGGCATCATCCTCAACCACCCCGCAGACTCCCGCGACCTCGCCTCCATCTCCAACTCCCTCATCCTCCAATCCATGCTCGATGTCCCCATCCTCGCCGAAATCATGCACGGCGAAACCGACCTCGAATGGCCATCCCTGGTGTAGTCCGCCGAACAGATGGTATCTTGTGAACGAGGGATTTTTTCCGAGTCCAAGGCGCGAGGAGGGCGCGAATCAGTATTCGCAACCGACGAGCAACACAGGAATCGGGAAAAAGACCCGTTCCCCTCACCCCCCGCAAAGCGGCTGATTCTTCATTTCCCCCACACAATCAGAAGATGCCATCCGTAAGGCGGGCTGCACCCACCCCCTGAGCCCACCCAGTCTCCCCTGAGCCCTCCCCAACCACGCCCCGGGAATTCGTTGCAGCCGCAGCCGGAAGGTGCATAATCGCGGCCCGGCATCCCGGAATTCAGCAGGCCTCTCCTGCCACCACTCCCGCCCCCCCTGTTTCCCACCGTCTCACCACATGTCCACCGCTGAAGCCGCCTCCGCCCCGCGAGAACTCGACGCCGGAATGATGATCCGGAGAGCGCTCTTCCTCCTCCTCCTCGTCGGCGTCACCTATTACTACCTCGGTGTCGACTTCCGCGGCCTCTCCCACGCCAAAGGCATGGACCAGGCCCAGATCGCTCGCCAGATGGCCTCCGATAAGCACTACACCACTCTCGTCATCCGCCCGCTCGCCTACGCCCAGGTCGACCGCCAGATGAAACTCACCGAGGGCCCCAGCGCCGCCCCCTCCTTCATGGACGGCATCCCTGATACCTACCACGCCCCCCTCAACCCGATCCTCAATTCCATCGCCCTTGGCATGTTCCCCAGCACGTGGGAATTCGGCGAAAAACAGGTCATCTACACCCCGGATCTCATCATCAGCGGGGTCTCCATGCTCCTCCTCCTCGCCTCCATCGGCGTCAGCTACCTCCTCGTCTCACGCATCTTCGACGCACGCATCGGCGGCGTCACCGCTCTCCTCCTCCTCCTCTGCGAACTCCTCTGGCGCTTCTCCCAGAGCGGCCTCCCGCAGATGCTCATGCTCTTCCTCTTCTCCTTCGCCACCTAC
The DNA here is from genome assembly GCA_947462995.1 of Verrucomicrobiales bacterium. Lineage (GTDB taxonomy): Bacteria > Verrucomicrobiota > Verrucomicrobiia > Verrucomicrobiales > V1-33 > V1-33. The sequence goes on from CANHUG010000068.1 coordinate 1,268, forward strand.
TTCCTCTACAAGGCGATCGAAAGCGCAGCCGCAGGAAGACCCGTCTACCTCTGGATGGCCCTCACCGGAGCCTTCTTCGGCCTCCTCGCCATGACCCACTGGCTCGCCGTCTGGCCCTTCCTCGGCCTCGTCCTCTTCGCCGCCTTCTACTTCCAGCCCCGCGGCCTCCAACTCCTCGTCCTCCTCGGCGTCTTCGGCCTCATCACCGTCTGGTGGCCTCTCTTCAATAACCTCCGCTACACCGGCAACCCCCTCGGCGCCGGCCTCTACCTCTTCTACTCAGGCCTCGGCGGCACCTCGGACGAACTCACCCTCATGCGCGATCTCGAGCAGACCACCGGGGGTCTCAACTTCGACGGCTTCATCTCCAAGATGATCGGCAACTCCGTCGCCCAGCTCGGCGACATCTACAACTACATGGGTGGCATCATCGCAGCACCCCTCTTCTTCCTCGCCCTCCTCCACCCCTTCCGCCGCCGCGAAATCGCCGACTTCCGCTGGTGCATCCTCCTCATGTGGATCTTCGCCGTCGCCGGCATGACCCTCTACGGCATCAAACCCTTCGGCGATGGCCTCAACGAAGACCGCACCGACTCCAATAACCTCCACGTCCTGTTCCTCCCGCTCATGACCGGCTACGGTCTCGCCTTCCTCTCCGTCCTCTGGAACCGGCTCGAACTCCCCGTCAATATCCCCGCTCTCCGCAACGGCCACTTCATCATCACCGTCGCCATCAGCGCTCTCCCCTTCCTCCTCCTCGTCCCCCTCCGCATGATGCGCGCCATGTCAGGCGTCGACCTCGCCAGAGTCCACGCCCCATACTACATCCCCAGCGCCCTCGCCTCCATGGGCAAACTCGTCAAACCAAACGAAGCCGTCGTCTCCGACATCCCATGGGCCGTCGCATGGTACATGAACCGCCCTGCCCTCCTCCTCCCCAAAGATAAACCCCAGCTCGAAACCCTCCGCCAAACCGGCAAAGAACGCGGCCAGCCCATCTCCGCCATCCTCCTCAGCCAGTACACCCTCGGCGCTCCCCTCACCGACGCCACCTACCGCAATACCTCCCTCTTCGAATGGCGCGACTACCTCATGTTCCGCCCCTCCATGCTCATCGGCAGAAACCGCACCCAGGTCACAGAAATCATGGCCACCCTCCAGGGCGACATGCCCTTCAAAAACCCAGCCATGGTCGGCGGCCCAGGCGATAGCTTCTACCTCTTCATGACCGATAACCCAGTCGCTCGCCCCGAAAACGAAGCCGCTTCCTCCCTCGATCAGTAACGCCGGGCATCTCCCCTCATGCCCCGTTACCTCGACAAAGTCCAAGCCCACGCCAGCCGCGTCCTCGCACCGTCTCTCGACCCAGCCGCCTCACCAGAAGAGGTCCTCAAACTCTACAAAAGCTTCCTCAAAAAGGAAGAACACCGCATCCGCCTCCAGCACCGCGCAGGCCTCAGCGGCACCGAAGTCTGCAGCCAGCGCGCCGGCCTCCTCGACGTCGTCCTCCACAACCTCTTCGCCAGGCCCCTCCGCGAATCCATCCGCGGCGGCGCCAAAGTCGCCCTCATCGCCACCGGCGGCTACGGCCGCGGCCTCCTCAACCCAGGCTCAGACGTCGACCTCCACTTCCTCCACATGGAACGCGCCGGACGCGAAATGTCCCCGCGCTCCCGCGAAGTCGTCGAAAATGTCCTCTACATGCTCTGGGACGTCGGCTTCAAAGTCGGCCACGCCGTCCGCTCCCTCAAGGAAACCTTCCAGCAAGCCCTCAAAGACCACCAGACCATGTGCGCTCTCCTCGAGAGCCGCTTCATCACCGGCGAACGCGCCATCTTCGACGAATTCGAAGACAACTTCCGCCGCCAGTGCGTCACCAATCGCGAAAAAGAATTCCTCGACCTCCGCGCACGCGATGTCGAAGAACGCCACTCCCGCAGCTCCAACACCGTCCACCTCCAGGAACCTAACGTCAAAACCGGCTGCGGCGGCCTCCGCGACTATCATAACATGATCTGGGTCAGTTGCGTCAAACTCGGCACCCGCAACCCTGACGACCTCCGCAAACGACGCATCTTCTCAGAAAGCGCCGTCCACGACATCCGCCGCGCCCACGACTTCCTCCTCCGCGTCCGCAACGAAATGCACTACGCGGAAAAACGCGCCACCGACCTCCTCACCCTCCGCCTCCAGGGCACCGTCGCCACCAACCTCGGCTACACCGGCCGCCGCATCGTCCAGCGCTGCGAGGCCTTCATGCGCGACTACTACCACCACGCCCGCAACCTCTACCAGCACAACCTCTCCCTCATGGAACGCTTCGCGCTCGAACGCGAAGAACCTCGCTCCGGCATCTTCTCCTTCCTAGCCGTCCGCAACAGCGGCCGCCGTGAAACCTTCGACGGCTTCCAGAGCCGCGACGGCTTCATCTTCCCAGCCTCCGAAAACACCTTCACGGAAGACTCCGGCCGCCTCATGCGCCTCTTCCAGCACACCCAGCTCCGCCGCCTCAAACTCAGCCCCCAGATCCGCACGCTCGTCAAAGAAAACTACGGCCTCATCAACCGCACGTTCCGCTATCGCAAAACCAACCGCGAAACATGGGAAGCCATCCTCAGCCGCAAAGGCGAGGTCGGCCCAGCCCTCCGCCAGATGCACCGCGTCGCCTTCCTCGGCCGCTATCTGCCGGAATTCATGCCCCTCACAGATCTCGTCCAGCACGAGTTCTTCCACCGCTACACCGCCGACGAACATACCCTCAAATGTCTCGAAAAACTCGACGAACTCAGCGACACCCGCAACCCCTCCCTCGCCTTCCATCAGCGGCTCTTCCATGACTTCGAAGACCCCTTCATCCTCTACCTCGCCCTCCTCCTCCACGACACCGGTCGCGCCGAAGGTGTCAAAAAACACGCCTACGCCAGCACCGAACTGACCGACCAGGTCTGCCGCCGTCTCCAGATCTCCGTCGATCGCCGCCAGCTCCTCCTCTTCCTCGTCGATAACCACCTCCTCTTCTGGCACACCGCCACCACCAGAAACCTCGACGACCCGGACGTCATCGCCTCCTTCGCAGCCGTCGTCCGACGCCGCGAATGGCTCGACGCCCTCTTCCTCCACACCTTCGCAGACAGCCGCGCCACTAACGAATCCGGCTGGACCGACTGGAAGGAAAGTCTCGTCCGCCAGCTCTACTCCGCCACCGCCGCTTTCCTCGAAGGCAAAGACGCCTTCACCTCCGCTCTCCATATCCCCATGGACGAGCTCCGCGCCGCCGTCACCTCCTCCCTCGGCGACTGCGACCCCGCAGAACTCGACGCCCACTTCCTCGGCATGCCGGACCGCTACTTCAACTTCCGCGCCCCAGCCGACATCACCCTCCACCTCCGCACCTGCCGCCAGTTCTTCCGCCAGCTCCGCAAAGACGACCCCGCCAGCGCCCTCAAACCTGTCCTCCGCTGGGAAGCGCGCCCCGAACGCGGCTGCAGCGAAATCATCCTCGTCACGTGGGACCGCCACCTCCTCCTCGCCAAAGCCGCAGGCGCTCTCGCCGCCGCAGGCATCAATATTCTCAGCGCTGACCTCTTCGTCCGCAAAGACGGCACCGTCGTCGACATCTTCCGCGTCTGCACCACCGCCTTCGCACCAGTCACCGACGAAAAAACCATCGCCAAAGTCTCCGAAATGCTCACCCGCGCCTGCATGGGCGAGGAAATCGACTTCGCTGATCTCATCCGCTCACGCTCCCGCGCAGAACCAGAACCCCTCCCAGGCTGGAATGACGAATTCCCCTCCCGCGTCTGGGTCGCCAACTCCGTCCAGCGCGACGCCACCACCGTTGACGTCCAGGCCATCGACCGCATCGGCCTCCTCCACGCCATCTTCAGCACCATCGGCTCCCTCGGCCTCGAAATCACCCACGCACGCATCAACACCGAAAAAGGCGCCGCCATCGACTCCTTCCGCGTCACCGACGCCTCCGGCGCTCAACTCACCTCCCTAGCCGAAGTCAATCGCCTCAAACAGGCACTCGAAAAAGCCATCGGCATGCTCTAACCCCCCGCCCTCATCCCTAACACCCGCTCCGCCAGCCGCGCCACCTTCACCAGCTCCGCATTCCCCGCCGCCGCCGCCATCCGGCACAACTCCGGCAATCGCCCCACCGCCTCCTCATACGCCTTCCCTCCCGGCCCATCCAACAGGCCCCCCGGATCCACCCGCCGCGCCGTCTCAATCGCCATCGGCAGCTGAATGAAATTCGGATTCAACACCCCGCCCTCCACCGCCAGCCCTGCCTTCACCAGATGCGGCACCGCCGCCACCGACGCCGTCCCGATCCTCCCCTGATCACACAGCCGCATCCACAGATCAAACCACGTCCCTTTGATCTCACTGCTCATCGGCAGCAGCGGCTCGCCACACACCTCAGCTATCAGCTCCGGTAAATCCTCGGCCGTGCCCAGCGCATGCCGCAGCGTCCGCCATTCGTCACTCGCTAATGCTATCATCGCTTTGTCTCCCGGAACCCTCCGGTCAGCCATCCTTCCACCGCCCCTCCGCACGACACAAGCGTCCATCCCCTCCTCCCACACTCCCCCATTTCCACTGGCTGCGGGCTTGTGCCCCGCTCCACACAGCCGATACTGCAACACAATGATCCCAGCCGCCGCCCACCCCATCCTCAGGCGCTCCCTCGCCGCCGCCACCACCCTCCTCGTCGCCTCCTGCGAGGTCTACGTCCCGCCTCCAGTCGCCCCAGCCCCAGTCTACAGTCCGTTCTACGGCCCGGCCCGCCCAGTCGTCGTCGCCACCCCGGCCTATCCAGCCTACCCGGCCTACCAATACCCCGTAGCCTACACCGCCATGCCCTACGGCGCTCGCCCCATCGTCTACCGCGGCGCCTCCTGCCACTACTACAACGGCGGCTACTACCGCCCACACCCGCACGGCGGCTACTACCGCTGGAACCCGTGAACCATGGTGTCGTCCGCCGAACCGTTGGCACCTCATGAACAAGGGATCTCTTCCGTGTCCACGGCGCGCGCAGGGCGCAAATCAGGATTCGCAACCGCCGCCCAACCCGGCACCTGACGCGGCCTTCACCAGCCTCACGCTCCTCCTCGCAGGCCTTCTCTCCATCGTCCCCGCCTGCCGCAAAACACCCGCCCCGGTCCCTCGCGCCCCAGCCGAAACCGGCACCACCACCGAAGCTTCCGCCCCTGCCCCGACCACCGCCCCTCAAGGCATGGTCTGGATCCCCGGCGGTTCCTTCATGATGGGCTCCGACGACAAACCCCACGAAGGCCCCGTCCACAAGGTCACCATCGAAGGCTTCTGGATGGACGAAACCGAAGTCACCAACGCCCAGTTTGCTGCCTTCATCTCCGCCACCGGCCACATCACCAGCGCCGAAAAAACCCCGAAACTCGAAGACTTCCCACCTGAAGTCCGCCCCGACATCCCGCTCGATAAGCTCAAACCCGGAGCCAATAACTTCAAACCCACCGCCGCCCCCGTCCCGCTCGACAACCCGCTCTCATGGTGGGAATACAAATTCGGTGCCTCATGGCGTCACCCCGAAGGCCCCGAATCCTCCATCGAAGGCAAAGACAACCACCCCGTCGTCTGCATCTCCTTCGACGACGCCGAAGCCTTCTGCCGCTGGGCCGGTAAACGCCTCCCCTCAGAAGCCGAATGGGAATTCGCCGCCCGCGGCGGTCTCTCCCAGAACCGCTACGCATGGGGCCACGATCTCAAACCCGGCGGCAAATGGATGACCAATATCTGGCAGGGCGAATTCCCCGTCAAAGCCTCCGACGACGACGGCTTCCCCGGCCGCGCCCCAGTCAAATCCTTCCCCCCAAACGCCTACGGGCTCTACGACGTCAGCGGCAACGTCTGGGAATGGACCGCCGACTGGTACTCCGAATCCTTCTACCGCACCGGCCCCAGCTACAATCCGCTCAATACCGAGCCGTCCTCCGACAACCCCCAGGGCATGCCCTGCCGCTCCATCCGCGGCGGCTCATGGCTCTGCAACGACTGCTACTGCGAAGCCTACCGCGTCGCCGGCCGCCAGGAAACCTCCCCGGACACCGCCACCAACCACACCGGCTTCCGTTGCGCCCAGTCCCCAAAACCACAGTCTCCCAGGTAAAGATCTCTCCCCACGCCGCTTTCCTGTAACATTCCCCGCCCTTCCCGACTCTACCTTCCGGACACCTCCTCCCTCCTCCCTCCTCTCCTTTCCCCATGAAAGCCTCCAGTCTCATCATCGGCCTCCTCGCAGGTTCCGCCATCGGATACGGCGCGTTCTCCATCCTCAAGAACCAGCCGGCCGCGCCCGCCCCGACCCCAAAATCGGTCGGCACCTCGAAAAACCCGGACGCCGACCGCATCGCCAGACTCGAAAAGGAACTCGCTGACCTCAAATCCAAAAAGGACGTCGCCGCCACCCCAGCCCCAGAGGAAAAACCCGCCGACGGCCAACCCCCGGATCTCAAGAAGATCCTCAAGGACGCTACCCCCCTCATCCAATCCCTCTCCACCGCCTTCGAACCCCAGCGCAAGGAAATGGTCGCCCGCTTCATCGACGAACAGGTCAAGCGCGTCACCGAACTCGCAGGCCTCTCCCCAGACCAGGCCGCCGCTCTCAAAACCCACCTCGAAGCCCTCGATAAGGAAAATCAGGACAAATGGAAGGGCGCCATGGGCAAAAACATGAACATGGAGGAACTCATGGCCATGGGCCGCAACGGCGGCGGCAACAACCCCCAGAAAGCCGTCGACGACTGGGCAGCCGCCAACCTCTCCGGCGATCAGGCCGATACCTACAAAACTAAACGGCTCACCGAAAAAACCGAGCAGATCACCAAATCCGCCAACTCCCAGGTCGAAAACCTCGGCCGTGACCTCGGCCTCGACGAATCCCAGAAAGACAAGGTCTTCAATATCCTCGTCCAGACCGACCGCAACTACGACCCCAGCATGGCCCTCGAAGGCGTCAGCGCCACCGACTCCGTCCCGGAAGGCCAGTCCCGCGACGAAGCCATCGCCTCCGTCCTCACCCCGGACCAGAAAGCCAAGTACGACGCCAAACAGGCAGAAGGCAACAAACGCCGCGACCGCTTCCGCCAAATGCTCGGCGTCGACCCAGGCGCTTTCCCCGGCGGCCAGTAATCCCGCCCCAAAATTACCGCTCGCTTTCTCCCCTGCCCCGCACCACGCTCCCAACGCTGCACCCGAGGCGGTCGCCGGTAGGTCGCAAGGCCCGCCGGAGGAAAGTCCGGACACCACATGGCAGCGCGCCGCATGAAGAATGCGGGCAGCGGTCGGCGTAAGCCTCCGCTGACGGAAAGTGTCGCAGAAAATATACCGCCTCCGCCCCTCAAAAGGCAGAGGTAAGGGTGAAATGGCGGGGTAAGAGCCCACCGCCCCGCGCCGTAAGGCCGGGGGCACGACAAACCCCGCGCGGTGCAAGACAAACAGGGAAGAACGGGCCGCCTGCCCGGCCCGCCGGCAACGGCGGATATCTCCCGGGTTCGTCGCACCCGGCTCATCACCGGGGTCGGCCGCCGCAAGGCAGCCTTCAGAGGAATGACCGTCGATCCACTGGTTCGCCAGCGGGGGACAGAATCCGGCTTACGAAGGTGCAGCACTTTTTCTCCCTCCGGGGCGGCCCCGCCGCCGCCCCGGCCCCCCAACACCGCACCCGCCAACCCTCTCCCCTCCCCACCAGCCCCATAGTAGAAGCGGCGTCCCGCCGCTTCTCTCCCCACACGCCCCCGGGCACGCCGACCTCCCGGTCGGCCCCCCTCCCCACAAGCCCCCTCCGAACCAGCGCGCCGCAGGCTCTGGACTGCTGTAAGAATTACAGCTCTCTCTGCGTGCGGAGCACGCCTGCCAGCTACCCACCGACCACGCCACCTCCGTACCAGCCCGGGACCGCGAGGCTCCGTACTCGCGCCTCCCAACAAGCCACACCCCCTCCCAACCCGCACGCCTACCCGCCCACCCCTCCGAACAAGCCACCTCCCAACACGCCCCCTTTTACCATTTACTATTCACCATTTACTATTTCCGCCCCCCACCACCGCAGGGCACCGCGGGATCGACCCGGAAGCCTACCTGGCCGACCTCATCCGCCGCCTCCCTTCCACGCCCGCCACGCAGATGCATACCCGCACCCCTGCCGCGTGGGCTGCCGGGCAAAAGCCCAAGCCCGCCGCCGCCCCCGCCGCGACTGAGCCCGTGCACAACAGTTCTGCCGCCTGATTCGGCCCCTCGTGTTAGAGACACTCGGCGTGACGCTTACTTCCGGACGACGCGTCACCTCATGCGGCTGTGCGCACTAGCGCACAGTGCCGGAGACCGCTGGAACAGCATGTGGAACGTCATCCTGCCATCAAAGGCTGCATGATCTCACATGGATTGGCGGTCGCACCCGTGTTGCCTGCAACGCCTCACTATGCGGTCACCGCCACGCTGCGCCCTGAACCACGAACCACCACCGCCGAAGCCCACCGCTCACGATCCACTCAACGCTAAGCCGCATAGTGCCAAGCTCATGCACTCGGCGTCGCGGGCTTGACGCTTCGCAGGCCGGAGCAGCATTGCACTCGCCCACGCTCACGCACGCCGCTCAAGCAGCAACCACAGCAGGCCACATGCCACCACGATCAACACTACGATGATCCACGGCGTTGATGATGCTGGTTCTACGGTCGGTGTTGGTGTTGGCTTTGCCTCCGTGTAATTCTTCATTGCAGGTGGCGGCACAACAGAAGGAGTCGATGCTTGCTGGGATTGGACGCTCGAAGCTTGAGGTGCTTTGGATTCAGCACTGATCACCTGCACTGCAAAATCTAGCGCCTCCAGTTCCTTAAAGTCGGCATCCCCCGCAGCGCGTCTCATTTCAGCCAGACGACGCAGGAGTGGAAGTGCATTCTTTGCTTGTGGACCTAATGCTTTGATTTGCATGACAGCAGGGCCGTTGATCGGCCCGCCTTTGGCAACTGATACTTCTAGCATCTTGATTAGAGCAGGAATAGCCTCAGTCACCCCCCACACCCCTGCATTGTTCATCGCCATCGCGTGCAATGTGCTTTTTTCACGATCAGGCCTATCCTCCTGCAACGCTTCTACCAACTCGGCGCGAAGCTCTGGAGTATCGAGCTTTAAGCCGAACAATGTATCCATCGCAGTTCCTGCTGTTTCAGGGCGCTCATCATGCGCGAGCTTCAAGAGTAGTGCGTGTGTTTCGTCAGTCTGTTTCAAATACGAGTTCAAGGAGGCTCCGTAGTAGCGCTCCTCCGACAACGTGGATTCTGCCAGCAATTTTGCTTCTGTGCGTAATGGTTCCAATTCGTGCTGCAAGGCGGCAAGCATCGGACCAGGAATTCTCCAGACATTAGGTCGGTTGTCCATAAGTGCCCGACGCAATTCCTTCAGCTGTTTCAAATCGAATGGCTGGCCAGGCTGAGCCTCGCGGCGTGATTGCAGGAGATTCCGCACCTCAGTCTGAACCGGATTTAAATTAAAAAAATCCGTCTGCGCCAGCAAGGCTGCGGCTAGCACAAGGGAGCCGAATATGAAGAGGAAGCGGTTCATGGAATGGTTCCAGTTGCGGAAGTTACGGTCACATCTCCATAAACAGCAGTGAGATCCAGCGGTGTATTTCCGTGCTGTATCGGATCGAACGTATACACAGGAGTGCCTTGATTGTTGCCACCAGTTCCATCAGAGTCTCTAACGTAGATTTCATACGCCGGGAATCCGTCCTGCTTGTGTCCTATCAATTCCCACTTTGGAGAAAGCGTGTTAGAATCGGACACGCTGACAGCAATTTCGAAATCCCAATCGATAGTAGGTGACGGTATGACGACTGGATTGCCTGCGGAACCATGAAACCTGAACTTTACAGTATTGCCGTCTGTTCCGTAGCGTGTCGCACCATCAATTTGCATGTCCGAAGTAAGGGCGCGATCTGTTCCCGTGACCGTCGGTTGTGGCACCAATCGATTACATGAGGAATAACCTGCACTCGGGTCTGGCACACTCGCGCTTTTCAAATAATTATGAGACAATCCCATCACACTCTTCGCTGAGTTATCCTTAAAACCGTCAGCATCCAAATCTTTGAAGGGGATAATGACGACCTGCGAATGAGCGCGTGTGGATGTATTACCAATCTTGTCGTCGACGTCCAACGCGGGGTTGGTAAAATACTTAGTTGAAAACGAGCGATCATCCCCACCTGAAATTCTCCGACGATAGACATACCTTGGAGCACCTGTGACAGGATCTATCCCATCAAACTCATTGTGAATTGGATGAAGGGCTGGCAGGTCAACCCACTGAGGCGGGATGAACATGTTGAGCCAAACGTCAAACTCGGCTTCAACCACGTTGGCATAAATCGTTTCAGCGTCGGTGGATGTGCCGTTGATAACCGCCTGAATGGTCAGGGATTCAGCACCTACGGATGTGCTCTTTTTTAGCCCCTCAAAATAGAGCGTGGTTTCTTGAGCGGGATCAAACTCAGTCTGCTGGCTCACGACAGCATGTATTCTCGCGGCATCCTTCCAGAGCTTGAACTTGTCAGATCCATCGAACTTCACCTTGAATTTGATGCCAGACACCCCGCTGCATTGGCGGAGGACTAGCTTGGTGACGGGTGATTTGTCATCACGTCGAACTGCAATGTATCCGCCTTTCCTCGCATCGTGTTGTTTTCCTTCGTCCAGTTCACCTGTGGCGGGGTGCACGATGTCTAATTCAACTGGCAGCAGGCGTTCCGTCACAAGCACCACGCCCTTTGTTTTCTCTGGAATGGACCGCAACTCGGGCACGACGTCATGCGAATTGGAGTAGTGTGCGCCACCCCCGACCAATTGAGATGGCGGAATCTCCAACTTGACGATACTGGTACTAGTCGGGGCACCGGATGGTGTCTTGTCGAAATAGAGCCATGTTGTGCCTATCTCCATCAGGTCGCGGAAATACGCTTCCACGGACGGCCACTCCTTTACCCAGCGAGCCCTGATGTATGTCCGTTCTTGTGATTCAAGTCTGGCAGGCCCGCGCAGATGGTATCTCATCCCTCTGGTGAAAATTTCCTCATGCCAGAAGGGACCGTCGGCACTTGCCCTACCTTCCCGCCCAATAAACAAGGCCACCGGAGCGAGCCCACCCAGTTCCGCACTGGGTAGTCCGCGACTAGCCAATGGAGCAGCATGGTGATCCCATAGATCGGCGAAGTCACCGCCGTGTTCCCCCGTGTCTCCAGAAAACCTTGCATCCGATTTCTCAAACTGCTCGCCACCCAGCAGATTGACATACCCGGGAGGTACCACCCATGCCCGCATCAAGTATCGAAACTGCGAGTCCACCTCCCACCCATTATTGATCGACAGCGCCGTGGACCCGCGCCCCCCGGGCGGATTTGGCCGTAATCGGGTCGAATGTCGAGCGATGATCAGCGATGACAGCACGACGGGTGCGGAGCTCTTATCCCCTGGATTCGTACCTGCCGCCTGTTCCTCAAGGTCCGGCGAAAAATCTCCGTCACTATCAAAGCCATCGCCCGACCCCGAGGCCGTGCTGCCACCGGAAAGCTGCGGCCGCTCCGCAAACGGAACCGCCGCTGGCCGGTCATTGATTCTCACGTGGTTCTCCGGCACCCCTGCACCGACCGCAACAAACCGCCCACCCACGCCCGCGAGCGCTTGACTGTCATCCGTCAGCACCGCTGCCACCACCCATTCTCCCCGCGCCGACGCCGTCGTCACCGTCACTCCCGCGGTGGCCCCGCCATCCGCCACAAAACCCAGCGGAATCACCCAGAACGGACGAGCCCCTCCAAGCGTCCGCCCACCTGCCATGCTGCTCAGCCAGATATGGTGCAGATCCGACGCCTTCACCGTCCCCCCAAGCGCTGCCCCGCCTCCCGTCAGCGACCACGTCAGCGTGTCGCCGACCGCACTCCGCGTCCCGCGCGGAAATCCCCGGTGCGTCACCACCAGCGACAAGTACCGCTTCGTCGCCTCGGCCGTCACGGGGATGGAAACAACGGTCTGATGTCCCCACGCC
>CANHUG010000069.1 GCA_947462995.1 Verrucomicrobiales bacterium
AGAACGGGTCAGCGACCCCCTCGGAAACCGGAAAACACCGCACGGAGAGCGCCTTCCCTCCCCTCCCGAATCGGAAGCCGAACCTGCTGCTTGACATCCTTCATAGGAGCCGGTGGTTGAGCTCGGCACGAGCGACACCACCGGAAACCACACAAAATGAAATCGCACCCCGGCAGAGGTGCCGGCCTGTAACCGGTGGTTGAGCAACGCGACACCACCGGAGTGCCGCCCCCAACCCACCACGTGCCCCCTATCACTCCTCCGCGTCCCGCCACACCACCGGAAACCACGCCCCGCACCCAATCCATCCGATCTCACCTGCCCTCTCTTCCCCATCGGCACCGCCAAAACCAGCCCCCCAATCGCCTGCGCAACACATCGAGTGTCGCCTCCAGACTCGCGGGGAAAAATCAGCCCAAACCACCCCCGCATTGCTAGCCATTCCCGCCTCCCAGAACGATCTCGCCGCGCCTCAGGGGTTCCTAACGCTGACATTTACAGCCGGCAATCTTTGCCAGCAGCAGAAACGCTCCTTCACATTCAAGGCTTAATTGTCCATTCGAAAAAACGACCCTCACCCCGGAATCCACCTTCTCGATTTCCAATGAGCCAACCATCTCGTGATCCCAACCGGAAATCCGGAGCATCGATATCCCCACGACATAAATGGTGAACTGCGCGCAGTTGAACTGACTCGCAATCCATTTTTCAGGAGGTCGATCTGGATAGTCTTCAATATCAAACCTCAACCCCAGCTTCGAAGCGTCTCTATCAAGCACCACCTCATAAATTGAGACCTTTGAAAGATCTGGAGGATGTGAATAGATTCGCTGAACGTAGATCGCATCCGTAAGAAATTGTGTCCAATCGTCAGTTTTCACTTTTTGAAATTGTCATCGTGCTTGCACCGTAGCCACCGCCGAGACCAGACCATACCGATCCCGCCGCAGCCATGAAAGTGAATTCCTCCACATTCGTGCCGCCACCCGCTTTATTCCCCTACCCGCATTCCCCTGCCTCACACCAGAATTCCCCGCACCACTTCACCGTGCACATCCGTTAGCCGGAAATCCCGCCCCTGAAACCGGTACGTCAGGCGCTGATGATCAATCCCCATCAGATGCAGCAGGGTCGCCTGGAAATCGTGCACGTGCACCTTGTCCACGATCGCATTCATCCCGAGATCATCCGACGCCCCGAAACTCAGTCCCGGCTTCACTCCCGCACCCGCCATCCAAACCGTGAACGCATACGGATGGTGATCCCGCCCCCACCGCGGCCGGTCCGCGATATTCCCCTGAATGAACGGCGTGCGCCCGAACTCCCCGCCCCACACCACTAGCGTATCCTCCAGTAATCCCCGCTGCTTCAGATCCATCACCAGCGCCGCACTCGCACGGTCCGTATCCCGGCATTGGTTATACAACTCCGTCGTTAGCGAATTATGCTGATCCCAACCCGCATGCATCAGCTGCACACACCGCGCCCCCCGCTCCACCAACCGCCGCGCCATCAGACAATTGTGCGCAAAACTCCCCGCCTCCAGCACGTCAGGCCCGTAACTGTCCAGCACCGACTTCGGCTCGTCACTGAAATCCGCCAGCTCCGGTACACTGCTCTGCATCCGGAACGCCATCTCATACTGCGCAATCCGCGCCGCAATCTCCGGATCCCCGAAATCATGCAGCTTCTGCTCGTTCAGCGCCGCCAGATCATCCAGCATGTCCCGCTTCATCCCGCGGTCCACCCCCGCAGGATCAGATAGGTAAAGCACCGGATCACCACTGCTCCGGAACTTCACCCCGTGAAAACGCGACGGCAGAAACCCCGATCCCCAGTAGAAATCATAGAAAATCTGCCCGCAGCTCGTCCCCTTGCTGACCGACGTCAGCACCACATACGCCGGAAGATTCTCCGTCTCCGATCCCAGCCCGTAACTCAGCCACGCCCCCAGCGACGGCCGCCCCGGCAACTGCGCCCCGCTCAGCAGAAACGAAATCGCCGGCGCATGATTCACCGCATCCGTGTGCATCGACTTGATGAAACACAACTCGTCCGCAATCGCCGCCGTATGCGGCATCAACTCGCTCACCCACGCCCCCGACTGCCCATGCTGCCGGAACGGTTCCACCGGTGCCAGCATCAGCTTCCCCCCCGCCGCCCCCGTCATCGTGCTGAACCGCTTCCCTCCCACATACGATTCCGGCACCGGTTGCCCATGCATCTCCTTCAGCTTCGGCTTCCAGTCGAACGTGTCGACATGCGTCGGCCCGCCATTCATGAACAGATAAATCACCCGCTTCGCCTTAGGCGCAAACCCCGGAAACCCACCCACCGCCGCCGGCGCATCCGCCCGCAAGCCATCCGCACCTAGCAACTGCGCCAGCGCCGCCGTCCCGATCCCCGTGGCCGTCCTTCCGAAAAACTCTCGGCGCGTCAGATGGGCTCGAATCTCATCAATCGGATGCATGGCATTATTCAAGGTTCAGCGCTTCATCCATGTTCAGCAGCGTCAGGGCCGTCATCGTCCACGCCGCCAGCTCCGGCGTCCGCTCCCCGACCGCCACCGGGCTCTCGCCCTCTCCTAGCAACTTCACCGCACGCTCAGGCTCACTCGCAAATCGCTGCCGGTGCCGCTCCCACCCCGCCCGCAGCACCGCAATCTCCGCACCCGTCGCCGCCCGACCCAGCAACCGCCGCGCCATCGCCGAAATCCTCGCCCCGCCATCCTCCACCCCCGCGCTGTTCAACGCCATCGCCCGCGCCGCCTCCACATACGTCACATCATTCGTCGTCGCCAGCGCATGCAGCGGGGTATTCGTCCGCAGCGGCTTCACACTGCACACCAATCGCGACCCCGTGTCGAAAAACATCGTCGGCCCCGCAATCCGCCGCCAGAACGTATACAGGCTCCTCCGCCTCAAGTCGTCACCACTCCCCCGCTGATACTTCACCGTCCCAAACGTCGCTTCCTCCCACACTCCCTCCGGCTGCCACGGCAACACCGGCGACCCTCCCGACATCGCACGCAGCAACCCGCCCGCCGCCAGCGCCTGATCCCGGATCATCCACGACGGCATCCGATACCGCGGCCCGCGCCCTAGCAACCGATTCCCCGGATCACGCTCCAGCATCACTCCCGTCACCCGCGAACTCTGCCGCCACGTCCGGCTCGTCACAATCAACCTCAGCAATCGCTTCACATCCCAGCCCGAATCCCGAAACTCCGCCGCCAGCCAGTCCAGCAGCGCTTCCTGCACCGGAAATTCCGCCTGCACCCCGAAATCCTCGGCCGACTTCACCAAACCGATCCCGAACAGCATCTGCCAGAATCGATTCACCGCCACCCGCGCCGTCAGCGGATTCTCCGGCGACACAATCCACTGCGCCAGACCCAGCCGGTTCCTCGGCGCATCAGCAGCCAGCGTCGCCAGAAAACCCGGCAGCGCCGCGCTCACTTCCTCTAACGGTTTGTTGTACAACCCGTGATCCAGCACAAACGTCTTCCGCAATTCCCCGCGGTCCGCCATCACCATCACCTTCACGCCCGAATCCGCCAGTTGCCTCTCCTTCGCCTCCAGTTCCGACTTCCGCCGCCGCAATCCCGCCAACACCGCATCCGCTTCCTCCCACGCCGCCACCACCGCGTCCCGCTGCGCCTCGTCGCGTTCCCCCGCAGGCGTCCGCAACGCCACCATCAGCCCGGGATCAGTCTTCGTCAGCACCGGATCCGCCATCTGCGTCAAACTCACCCGGAACCGCCCCATGTTGTGATGCTTGTTCCCCGATTCATGACGGAAACGGAATCGCAACACCGTCCCCTCCCCCGTCTCCAGCACCTGCGGAAACTTCAGCACCGCAGCATGACTCCGATCCACCATCCGTCCCTCGTGCACCGCCCAGCCAGTCGCCGGATTCTCATCCAGCACCCCGCCCAGCCCCAACCCGCCCTGCTCATAAGTCGCCTCCACCGCCGCCAAACCCACCACCTTCGGCCCCTCCGCCCCATCCTCACGCTCCACCCGCAGCGACGTCAGCACAAAATTCCCGCTGTCCGACCGCGCCAACCCGCCCGCCGTCATCGTCGCATGCCGCAGCACATCCAGTCGCATCCCCGTCCACCTTCCCGCCCCCGGCACCGCCGTCACTTCATAATTGTCCTTCTCAGGATTCGCCCCGCCGCTCAATACCGTCAAGTCCCGCTGAATTGTCAGGGTACTACCCTCCGCCTTCGCCGTCCGCGGCACCAGCACCACCCACGGCGATCCTTCCTTCACCACATCCCGCTCCCACGCCTCCCGGCGCGCCACACCCTTCTCCCGCTCCGCATCAAGCCCCTTCCTCACATCCACCAGTTCCTGCCGCGCCGCCTCCAGTTGCCGCGCCGCCTCCGGATCAGGCACCCGCAGCACCGGCGGGGTCTGAGGATCACCACCGCCCCCATCCACCGGGGTCTGATTGAAAAATGCCCCAAGGCTGTAATAATCCCGGTTTGTTAGCGGATCGAACTTATGGTCGTGGCAACGGCAGCAGTTGAACGTCAAAGCCAGCCACACCGTCCCCGTCGTCTCCGTCATGTCCATCACGTAATCAATCCGGTTCTCCTCAGCAATCCGCCCGCCCTCCCCGTTGATCGGATGATTCCTCAGAAACGCCGTCGCCAACCGCTGCTCATCCGTCGCTCCCGGCAGCAGATCACCCGCAATCTGCCACACCGTGAACTCATCCCACCGCTGGTTCCGGTTGTACGATCTCACCACCCAGTCCCGCCACGGCCACATCGTCCGCGTTCCATCCCCCTGATACCCGTTCGTGTCCGCATAACGCGCCGCCTCCAGCCAATCCCACGCCATCCGCTCCCCATACGCCGGCGACGCCAGCAATCGCTCCACCACCCGCTCCCATCCACTCTCCGATACATCCGCTAGCCATCCCTCCTGTTCCTCCATCGTCGGCGGCATCCCCGTCAGCGCCAGCGTGGTCCGCCGCAGCAGGGTCGCCGCATCCGCCTCCTCCGCAAATCCCATGCCCTCCCGCGCCAGCCTCGCCCCGACTAGCTCATCCACCGGATGCCCGCTCCCCGGCAACTCCGGCCGCCGCAGCGGCGTGAACGCCCAGTGCTTCCCCCACGGCGCTCCCTCCGCAATCCACCGCTCCAGCGTCTCCCGCTGCCCACTCGTCAGTTCTTTATGCACCTCCGGCGGCGGCATCACTTCATCCGGATCCTCCGTCCTCACCCGCGCCAGCAGCAGGCTCTCCTCAGGCTTCCCAGGCACCACCGCCGCACCATGCTTCCCCATCGCCTTCGCACCCGCTTCTTCATCCAGCCGCAACCCTCCCTTCCGGTGCTTCTCGTCTGGTCCATGACAGTAAAAACAACGGTCCGACAGCAATGGCAGCACCTCACGGCTGAAATCCACCGGCGCCCCACGCCCCACCGCCGCCAGCACCAACGCCGTCGCCGCCACCCTAACCGTAGATCTCCGCTTCGTTGTCATACTCCTCTAATCAGAAAAACGGCCGCCCCACCCATCTCAGGCAAGGCGGCCGTCACATTAACTTCCCATCCGCCTCACTTCTCCAGCGGATGCATCTTCAGCAGTTCCTCAGGACTCCAGAAGATCGACCGGTCCTTCGTCGCCTCCCGCACCTTCTTCACCGTCTCCGCAGTCACCGGAGCCGCCTTGTTGCCCCACGAATTCCTCACATACGTCAGCACCGCCGCAATCTCCTCGTCCTTCAGCAGGGCCGCAAACTGCGTCATCGGCGGAATCCCCTTCGCAGGGTCATACGTCTTCCCGTTCACTTCGATCGGACCCCACAACCCGTGCAGCACCAGCTTCGTCAGGCGCTCCTCGGATCCCGTCACCCAAGGACTCCCCGCCAGCGGCGGATAAATCGGGTCAAGCCCCGCACCCGTCTTCTGGTGACACGTCACACAGTGCCCGTCGCGCATGAACACATTCGCGCCCAGCACAAACGCCTTCGCATCGTCGCCCGTCAGATGCGCCGGGAGATCCACCTTCACCTCCGCCACCGTCTCCTGAATCTGCGTCGCCATCTGGCCCTTCGTCGGATCCGCCGGACCCCAATGATGCTTCACCGTCGCCGCCGCCACCTTCGCATGAGGCTCCGGCGAATTCAGCAAGGCCTCCAGCAGCTCCACATTCGGCACGTTATGCTGCTGGTGAACCCAAAGCGCTTCCAGCAGATGGTGCGCGTCTTCCTTCTTCTTCACATCAAACTGCTTCACCCATTCCTTCACCGCAGCAATCACCTCTTCGCTCTTCCGGCCGCTCAGCTCCACCTGCGTCCGGTGACGGATCCCATCCACAGGATTCTTCAGATGATCCAGCAGCACCGGAATCGGTTGCCCCGCGATCGCCACCTTCTTCTGCAATGGCCGTCCTTTGTTCACCAACCGGTAAATCCGTCCGTGCAGGTGATCCCGCCGCGGATCACGAATGTTGTGCTGCATGTGCCCGATGATCGCATTCTGCCAGTCCGCAATGTACAGCGCCCCGTCCTCACCAAACTCCGCATCCGTCGGACGGAAGTTAGGATCGTCACTCTTGAAGTAATCCGGCGTCGGCGTCCCCCACACTTCCCCGAACGCACGCTTCGGATTCTCAAACCCTTCACGGTGCATGTCATACCGCTTGATCCCGAGATACCCGATCGTGTTCAGCACCAGAAAATCCTGCTGAATGTCCTCGGGGAAATTGTCGCTCGACACAATGCAGTCCGCCGGCACCGGCCGCACTTCCATGTTCACCAGCTGATGCATCTGGAACCCGTTGCCCTGTGGCCGCACTTGGAACGAATTCCCGCCCGTCCCGTCGTTCGCATAGTGATAACCCCAGTAGTCAAACGAGGTCCCGTGCGGATTCGGACTGTTCCCCGCATGGAACGTGATCGTGTACCGCCGCGGATCAAACCGGTACATCCCCGACGCCGTCGAATGCAGCGCCGCTCCCCACGGATGCTCGAACGCATTCTGTAGAAAGATCCCGCTCTGCCAGTAAATCGCTCCGTCCGGCCCGAGAATCAGATTGTTCGCCGCATGGTGCGTGTCCGCAGAATCAATCCCCTGGAACAGCACAATCCTCACGTCCGCCTTGTCGTCCCCGTCAGTATCCTTCAGGAACAGAATGTCAGGCTGCGTCGTCACAATCACCCCGCCGTTCCAGAACTCGAACCCTAGCGGGTTGTGCACCTTCGCAAACTCAATCGCCTTGTCCGCCACCCCGTCCCCGTTCTCGTCAGGAAGGATCAGCAGCGAATCATTCATCGCCTTCAGCGGCTCCCACTTCGGATACGTGTTCCAGCACGCCGCCCACAACCGCCCCTTCGCGTCCACCTGCATCTGCACAGGATTCGCAAACTGCGGAAACTGCTTCTCGTCCGCAAACAGATTCACCTCATACCCCTCAGGGACATGCATCTTCGCCATCGCCGCCTTCCCGTCCACATACTCGCTCGGATTCGCAAGATTCGACACCACCGGAATCGGCGCCGGCACATTCGCATCCGAAACCTTGTGCGTCTTCCCTTCCGCCGCCGCCCAGATCGCCTGATCCCGGTTCGCCGTCATCGTGTCCAGCATCACCAGCTCGTGCTTCAGCACTTCCGCATTCGTCTGCCCATTTACAAACGTCAGCCCGGACCGACCGCCCCAGATGTCATTCCCGTCCGTCGCACGGTACCGATTGTGCCAGTGCCAGTTCTTGTCCATCACCGCCGCACGCAGCGGCTCCAGCGACGGGCTCCCCGTCGCCGTCGACCCAGTCACCGCTTTCGCAATCACTTCACCAATCTGCCGGTTCCCCTCGGGCAGCAGATGCACGCCATTCAAGGTCAGCGGCGCAGCTGCCGCCGCATACTTCGCCTGCGACGCCGAAAACAAATCCACAAACGCCACGCCCTTCTCCTCCGCCACCTGCTTGATCGCGCCAGTATAGAGCGCCAGATTCACATTCGTCGCCGCACCATTCGGCAGATTCGGGCTCCGGTGATTCTCAAAAGCCACCGGCGAAAACAACACAAACCTCGGCGCCGACTCTCCGTTGAACTGCATCCCGCGGTACTTGTCGATCATCGCACCCAGATCCGCCTTGAACTTGCCCACCCCGGCCTCCCCCGCAAACGACTCATTGTACCCGAAAAACCCAAAGATCACGTCCGCCTTGCACAGCTTCAGATAATCCTCAGGCGACGAAAACCCTTCGTGCCGCGGCCGGTTCGTCACCGTGTCCCCGGTAATCGCCAGCTCCCGGAAGGTCAGCTTCTTCCCAGCCGACTGGCTCTGAATCAGGGTCTCCACCCAACCATCATGCTGCATCCGGTCCGCCAGTCCGTTCCCGATCGAACAAACCACGTCCTCCGGCTTCAACGGCAGTTGCGCATGCACAGGGGCGGCCGCCAGCGCAGTCAATGCCAGCGCAAGGGGTGTCAGAGATCGGGAAATTGATTTCATTTGGAAGAGTTGAATTAAAACGCTCGAAAATCAGAGTCGTATCAGGGAATCCCCCCGTCACGCAACCACCTCGTGCACCACCCGCCCATGCACGTCCGTCAGCCGGTAGTCCCGTCCCGAGTACCGATACGTCAGCTTCTCGTGATCCAGCCCCATCAGATGCAGGATCGTCGCATTCAGATCGTGCACATGCACCCGGTCCTCCACCGCCGACAACCCGAACTCATCCGTTGCCCCATAACTGAATCCCTTCTTCACCCCGCCACCCGCCATCCAAACAGTGTACCCGTAATGGTCGTGATCCCGGCCTTTGTCACCCTCCGACGTCGGTGCCCGCCCGAACTCCCCGCCCCACACCACCAGCGTCTCGTCCAGCAACCCGCGCGCCTTCAAATCCGTCAGCAGCGCCGCAATCCCCTGATCACACGCCTTCGCCAGCACCGCATGCCCACCCACAATGTCCCCGTGCCCCGTGTCCCACGCAATGTCATACCCGTCAATGCTCAGCGATAACTGCACCACACGCACGCCTTCCTCAATCAATCGCCGCGCAATCAGACAGCCCTTCCCATACTCGCTGTCCCCATACACCTTCCGCGTCGCCTCGCTCTCCCGAGTCACATCAAAAACCCCCGGCACCGACGCCTGCATCCGGTACGCCATCTCCATCGCCTGAATCGCCGCCTCCAGATTCTGATCCCGCTCCACTCGCTCCAGCTGCAGGCGGTTCAATCGCGTCAGCAACTCCAGTTGCGACTCCTGCGCCTTCCTATCCAACCCCGCCCGCTTCAAATCCCGGATCACCGCGTCCGGCTTCATCTGCTCGATGTTCACATACGTCCCCGCATAAGCCCCCGGCAGAAACGCATTCCCCCAGTTCGCCAGCTTGCCACGCGGCTGCGCCCGCGGCGACATCGCCACAAACCCTGGCAGATCCCGCGTCTCCGCTCCCAACCCATACGTCAGCCACGCACCCAGACTCGGCCGGTTCGGCTGCAGCGCCCCGATGTTCGTCATCAGTATCCCTCCAGCATGCTCCGGGATGTCCGTGTGCATCGAATGCACAAAACTGATCTCATCCACACACTTCGCCACCTCCGGAAAAATGTCGCTCACCCACTTCCCGCTCGCCCCATACTGCTTGAACCCGAAAGGCGACGGCATCAGCCCCATCTTCGTGTCCCGCAATGACCGCCGATTCACCATCTCCGGCCTCTCCCCAGCATGCTTGGCCAGCATCGGCTTGTAATCAAACGTGTCCACCTGCGACGGCCCGCCCGGCATGAACAACTGAATCAATCGCTTCGCCCGCGGCGCAAAATGCGGTGCCTTCGGTGCCAGCGGCGACCCTCCCTCCATTCCCTGCGCCCGTTCCCCCAGCATCGCCGCCAAGCCCACGCCCCCAATCCCCGCTCCCATCCGCAGCAATGCCTCGCGCCTCGTCAGATTCCCCCGCGTCAGCCGCCGGTATTCCCGCTCATGATCGAAAAACTGCTTCATGGTATTTGAATGAGTTCGTGGGCACTCAGCAGCACCTGCGCATATCCCGCCCATTGCGCCGCCACCGGCCCGCTTCCTAACCACTCTCCCGCCAGCGCCCGCTCCGCCGCCGAAACCTCCCGCCCGTACAACCTCCAGTAAGCCGCACCCACCTTCTCCGCCACGCCTCCCGGCCGCTTGCTCATCCATTCCCCTAACGCCGCCGCCCGCGCCGCCATGAACGGGCTGTTCAGCATGAACAGATACTGCTGCGGCACCGTGCTCGTCACCCGCTGCTCCGCCGTCGCCACCGCCGCCGGAAAATCAAACAACCTCAGAAACGCATCCGACGCAAACACATCGCCCGTCCGGCTGATCCTCCCGTACATGGTCCGCCGCCGACTCGCCAGCACGTCATCCTCCGGCGGCCCGCCCACCGTCCCATCCAACTCGCCACTCACCGCCAGCAGCGAATCCCTCCACGCCTCCCCCTCCAGCTTCCTCGGGTGCATCCGCCACAACCAACGGTTCTCACCGTCCCGCGCAAACTTCCCCTCATCATACCGGCTGCTCAGCTGCCACGTCGCCGACAGCAATATCCTCCGGTGCAGCCGCTTCAGCGACCACCCGTCCGCCACAAACTCCGCCGCCAGCCAGTCCAGCAATTCCGGATGCGTCGGCTTCTCCCCCAATACCCCGAAATTACTCGGGGTCCTCACCAGTCCCTCGCCAAAATGCCACGCCCATACGCGATTCACCATCACCCGCGCCGTCAATGGATTCCCCGGATCCACCACCGCCCTCGCCAGTTCCTTCCGCCCGCTCCCCGACTTCCACGCCTCACCTCCACCACCCGAAACAATCTCCAGAAACCGCCGCGGCACCACTTCCCCGGGCTTCCGCAAATCCCCGCGCAACGCCACCGCCATGTCCGCATTCCCGCTGTCCTCCAATCCGTGCACCACCGGCGGTGCCGCTGCCGCCCCCGCCACCACTCGCTCCCGCTCCGCCCGCAATTCCCCTAACGCTCGCTTCTCGTCATCAGTCAGCACCGGCTCCGCTTCCTTCACCGGCTTCCCATGCCGGTTCGCCGCATCCTCCATGAACACCGCCAGCCGACGGTCCACCGCCGCAATCGCTTCCTGCCCCGTCCGGTACGCCGCAATCGCCTCCGGAGCCGCCGCCTCATACTCCCGCGACCTCGTGTTCCGGAACACGCCCGCCAGCGCATAGTAATCCTTCGCCGTCACCGGATCAAACTTGTGATCGTGGCACCGCGCACACGCCACCGTCAGCCCGAGAAACGCCCGGGAAAATGTATCCACGCGATCCGATAGGGTCTCCGCCTCCGCCTTCGCCACCGCCTCCGCATCTCCGCCATCCGGCCTAAAGTTAGGCCCCACCACGAAAAACCCCGTCCCCGTCGCCCCCACCGCCCCACCCGTCAGATCTCCCGCAATCTGCCGCTCCACAAACTCGTCATACCTCATGTCCGCATTCAACGCCGCCACCACCCAATCCCGGTAACGCCACGCATGCACCAGCGGACCGTCATCCCCGAACCCGCCAAACCCGTCACTGTACCGCGCCACATCCAGCCAGTGCCGACCCCAGCGCTCCCCATACTGCTCCGACGCCAGCAACTCATCCACCACCCGCGCAAACGCCCCGGGATCATCATCCGCCAGAAACGCCTCCACCTTCTCCACCGGCGGCGGCAATCCCACCAAGTCCAGCCACGCCCGTCTCAGCAACTGCCCTTTCTCCGCCGATCCGTTAGGCTCCAACCCCGCCGCCCTCAACCCCGCATACACAAACCGGTCAATCTCCCCGCGCGACCACCCATCACCCGCCGTCTCCGGCACCTCGGGCCTGACAACTTTCCGGAACGCCCAATGCTCCCGCCGGAACCGCTCCCAGTCATACGGCTCACCACCCCGACCGCTCTCCACCTTCCCAACTCCCCCACCCACCCACGGCGCTCCCATCCGCACCCATTCCCGCAACACCGCAATCTCCCCCTCCGCCAGCTTCCCATCCGGCGGCATCGCCAGATCCTCGTTCCCATACCCCACCGCTTCCATCAGCAGGCTTTTCCCAGGTTCCCCAGGCACCAGCACCGACCCGCTCTCCCCGCCCTTCTCCATCGCCTCCCGCGAATCCAATCTCAACCCCGCCTTCAACTTCCCCTTCTCCACCGCCTCCGCACCATGACACCCGTAACACCGCGCCGCCAACAGCGGCCGCACCTTCGCCTCGAAAAACTCCGCCTCCGCAGCCGTCGGATCCGCCGCCGCCACGCCACAACCCCCCATCCCAGCCAGTCCCATCACCAGCAAGGCCCGCACCATCGGCATCGTTGAAAGCTTCGTCATGTTCTCACCCGCCGGGCGTCCCACCCAGCGAATCCGCTTTCCCTTACTCACCGAATCCCCATCCTTTTCATCAAATCATCACCCAACCCCGCCCGCTCTCCTCCCCACTCCCATGTCCATCACCTTCACCCTCACCCCAGCCGACCTCCGCGCCTTCACCCGCCACGCCCGCAAATCCATGCCCGAATTCCGCAGGCTCCGCTGGTTCAATCTCGGCTTCGCCGCCCTCATCGCCTTCAGCACTTCCCTCACCGCCACCAATTCCTTTTCCCTCCCCGTACGCCTCCTCACTTTCCTCATCCTCGCCGCCATCATCTGGCTCCTCATGACCACCATCAGCGCCGCCGTCAACTGGCTCGTCTCCTCCTTCCGACCGAACACCGCAGGTCTCCAAGGAATTCTCTGCGAACACACCATCTCCATCGACCCCGACGGCCTCTCCGAATCCACCAGCGTCAACCAATCCCGCTCCTCATGGCACGGAATCCACCGCATCGACTCCTCCCCAGATCACCTCTTCATCTTCATCCAGCCTAACATGGCCCACACCATCCCCAGAAACGCCTTCCCCTCCCCAGACGCCGCCAACCAGTTCCTCACCGCCGCCACCACATGGCACCACTCCGCCACCGCCAAGTGACCCCCGTTTGACCGTTGCAGCAATTGCACCGCGGCACCACCGCCCCTTCCGCTTCCACGCCAACCATTCCCCTGCCAATTCACACCACCTTTAAATGCGTCTTTTCCCGCATTTCCGATATCCTCCGCCTGCTCTTCGAACACGAGCACCCCGCAGGGATGACGGCTTGTAGATGGCATGAAGGACGTCAAGCAGCGCGCATTTCGCGTGCTTACTTGACGCCCTATGGCCTTCAAACCACAGAAAAAGATAGCCGCTGACTCCATCGAGCCAAGCGGGAAAACCGAGTCC
>CANHUG010000070.1 GCA_947462995.1 Verrucomicrobiales bacterium
CCGCCCCTCCATGGGCAGCTGGGCGCTCTACGGTCTCGGCGCTGAATCACAAAACCTCCCCGCCTTCGTCGTCATGAGCACCGGCGCTGGCATCAGCGGCGGCACCGCCCTCTGGAACAGCGGCTTCCTCCCCACCACCTACAACGGGGTCCGCTTCCGCAACCAAGGCGACCCCATCCTCAATGTCGCCAGCCCCAAAGGCATCGACCCAACCGCTCAACGCGACACGCTCGACCTCGTCGCCGCCCTCAACCGCCAGCGGCTCGCCTCCGAAGGCGACCCCGAAATCGCCACACGCCTCGCCAACTACGAAATGGCCTTCCGGCTCCAGTCTTCCGCACCGGAACTCATGGACCTCCGCTCGGAATCCAAGGAAACCCTCGAACTCTACGGCTGCAACCCGGACCAGCCTAGCTTCGCCCGCGCCTGTCTCCTCGCCAGACGCATGATCGAACGCGGTGTCCGCTTCATCAACATCTACCACGAGGGCTGGGACGCTCACTCCGACGTCGCCGGCAACATCCGCAACAACTGCGCCGCCACCGATAAAGCCAGCGCCGCGCTCGTCACCGACCTCAAACGCCGCGGGCTCCTCGACGAAACCCTCGTCATCTGGGGCGGCGAATTCGGCCGCACCCCCATGGTCGAAACCAATCCCTCCCTCGGCCGCGCCATGGGCCGCGACCACCACCCCCAGGCCTACTCCATGTGGATGGCCGGCGGCGGCATCCGCCCAGGCACCTCCTACGGTTCCACCGACGACCTCGGCTTCCACGTCGCTGAAAACCCGGTCCACGTCCACGACCTCCAGGCCACCATCCTCCACTGTCTCGGCTTCGACCACGAACGGCTCACGTTCCACCACCAGGGCCGCGACTACCGCCTCACCGACGTCCACGGCCACGTCGTCAATAGCATCCTCGCCTGACGTCCTCAACCCGGGGACCGCCTGTCGATTTCCGCCTGGCAATCCGCAATTCCCTAGCCAAACCGGACACCCCTCAGCTCCGGTTCCGGTGCAGCTCCGGCCGCACCGCCCCCACCATCCGCTCAGGATGCGGCACCAGCTCCGGCCCCAGAAACTCACCCACCCGCGCCGCCCACCGCTCCGGATCACTCACCAGCTCAGGATAATCCACCACCAGCAGCTCGAACGCCTGCGGATGCCTCCTCACAAAATCCAGCACTTCCTCCCGGTGCTTCCCCAGCGCCGCCGCAATCTCCTCCTCGCCACCTCCCATCCCCTCCGTCCCGCGCCGCTCAATCATCCGCCTCTGGCTCTTCGCCACCTCTCCTAGCGGCCGTTGCATGAAAATCACCCGGTATCGGTAATGCGGCGGCAATCGCAGCAAATGGGCCGACACACACTTGATCGCACGCCCCTCCATCCCCTCCTCATCCAGCACCTCCGGCCGCGACGCCACCTGCTTGATCGCCTCCCATTCATAATACCCCTCAGGGTTGTCCTCGTCCGCCCCGCGCTCGCCGTCCGTCTGCGCCGCCATCCCCCCAGCCACCAGCATCTGCATCATCAGCGAGGTCCCGCTCCGCGGCAATCCAGACACCAATGTCAGGGTCTTCCCCGTCACCGCTCGCTGCTTCGTCCGGTCATTCGGCGGCCTCACCGCATCCGCCGTCGCCCGCCTCTCGCTAGGCGGCGGCAACACCGGAACCTCCAGCACCGGAACCTCCCCTCGCCTCCGCATCGCCCCAGCCACCGCCGCCGCCCGACTCAAATACCGCGCCCGCTCGCGGCACGCATCCCTCACAAATCCTCCCTCGCTCCCCTTCCGGGCCTCCTCCAGCACCGCCAGCACCCGCCACGGCCCCGGATTCTTCGGCAGCATCGCCGCCGCCCGCTCCAGCGCCGTCCTCGCCTCCTCATTCCGACCCAATCGCGCCAACGCCAGCCCGATGATGAAATGCGCCCTCCCCGACTGCCAGATCCGCTCCACTGCCTCCATCCCAGCCTCCACCGCCGCCTCATCCTCGTGCCGCCTCAGATGAATCCCCGCCAGCACCTGCCACGCCGCCGCACTCTCCTCCTCCAGCACCAGCGCTCGCCTCGCCGCCGGCTCCGCCGCCTCCAGCTTCCCTAACTCCAGACAGATCTCCGCCAGCTCCACACACGCCCCCGAAATCCGCGGCAACCCATGCGCCGCTCGCGACACCTGACCCCACGCCGCCTCCTTCTCCCCCATCGCCATCAACGCCCGCGCCATGATCATCCGGATCACCGGCAACGGCCGCTCCGGATCACTCTCAGGATACGCCGCCAACAGCAACTCAAGGCTCTGCCGCGGCCGCCCCGCCTTCTCCAAGGCATTCGCCAGCTGATGAATATACCGGCTCTCCCACGGCCTCACCTTCAGACACCGCGCCAGCAGCGGCACCGCTTCCTCCGCACGGTCCATCGACAAATACACCTGCGCCAGATTGTAGTCCGCCTCCAGCCGCGCCGCGATCGCCGCCTTCTCCGCATCCTCCTCGTGATCCTCCACATAACCCAACGCCACCAGCTGCCGCGTCATCTCCGCACTCTCCCCCGCACTCGCCCCAAATGCCGTCCCCTCAGGATGCCTCCCATCCTCACCAGCCACTTCCTCCCACGTCGCAATCCGCCGCGGCAAATCCCCAGCCCGCATCCCCCGCAACGCCCCCACCAGCGGCTTCCCAGGCATGTCCTTTCCGCACGGCAACCCAGCCAGCGTCAGCAATGTCGGCGTAATGTCCAACAGGCTCGCCCCATACACCGTCCCTCCCTCCTCAACCCCCGGCCCTGCCATCACCAGCATCCCCATCTCCCGATGCCACAAGGTCGGCCCCGCTGGATCATTCGGATCCCTCAACGGCCGGTCACTTCCACTCAAAAACCCATGGTCCGAACACAATACCACCGTCGTCTCAGGCCCCGCCAGCTCTAGCAGCCGCCCCAGCATCAGATCATGAAACCGGTACGCCGCCGTGATCACCTCGCGATACAGCTCGAAATCACGCTCCCCTATGTGCTCCATCCGCGGCGGATGATACGGCATGAAACCATGACAGAATAAATCGATCCCCTCAAAATATACCCCCAGAAAATCCCACGCCTCGCTCTCCATGATCTCCGTCGCCGCCGCCTGCACCGACGCCGTCGCACTCAATACCCTCGCCAGCGACTCCAATCGCCGATCGCTGTCCTGATCGATCTCCCCCGCCCTCGGCACAAACGGCAGCAGATCCGCCCCGCCAATCTCCTCCACCTGCACCCTCAACCGCGCATACCGCCGCGCCCGCTCCTCAGGATGTACCGCCCCAACCGGCATCTTCCACACGTTCGCCTCCCGCTCCGGCTCCGCATGCAGAAACAAATTGCTCACCACCGTCCCCCTCAACGGCTCCGCAGGATGACTCGCCCACCACCCCACCGTGCTGCACCGCCATCCTTCCTGATGCAATATGTTCCACACCGCCTTCCCACGCCGCGACAACGACGACCACGGCCGCACTCCCTTCCCGCTCGGATCCGCCTCCACAAACCCATGCACCCCATGCGCATCCGCCGTCTTCCCAGTCGCAATCGTCGTCCACAGCATCGGCGATACCATCGGCATCAGACTCGCCAGATTCCCCCTCACCCCCCGCCCAATCAACCCCGCCAGCACCGGCATCATCCCGGCCTCCAGCAATGGATCAATATGCCTCCAATCCGCCGCATCCCACCCAATCAGCAGGATCCGCCGCTTCCGGGACACTCCCGCATCCGCCTCCTCTCGCTCTCCTGTTTCTCGCTCGGTTCTCATCTCGGTTGCCTTCCATCCTGCCACCATCCCGCACCTCCCTGTCCACCTAAATCCAGCAAATCACCCCCCCAATGAACGATATTCCTTGCCGCCATGGTTCGATTCCTGCCACCCTCCATCGTCGTTCCGTGTCCCGGATGTCTTACCCTGCCGCCATCATCACCCGGCAGTACCAATCCTAAAATCCAACCCGTTGCCGCCGTGTATAAATCCCGCCCACTCTCCCCTTCCACCGCTTCACGCCTCGCCTCCTACTCCTCCACCGCAGCCGTCGGCGCTCTCTCCCTCGCCTCCTCCAACGCCGCCATCGTCTACGTCAACGCCGGCAACACCCTCCTCCCAGACCCGATCGCCACCGACACCTTCTTCGGAATCTATCCCGCAGACCTCAACTTCGATGGCGTCAGCGACCTCCGCTTCGCCGTCCGCGCAGGTACCAGCGAATTCAACCCCTCCCGCGCCGTCGTCATCGCCGCTAATCAGGTCGGCTCCGCTGTCGGCGTCATCGGCCAGACCATTGATTCTTACCCCTACGCCGATCGCCTCGCCGCTGGCGTTCTCATCGACGGTTCCTCAGGCTTCCTCGTCCTCACCCAGCAGGCAGCCAACCCCGCCAGCATGGCCTTCGGCCAAGGCTACCCAAACAGCCAATGGGCCTTCGCGGGATCCAACTCCGGATACCTCGGCGTTCGCTTCAACATCGGCACCGCTGAACACTTCGCATGGATGCGCCTCACCGTGGAACCAGAATCCTCAGCCACCCCTCGCGCCATCACCGTCCACGAATGGGCCTTCGAAGATGCCCCAGGCATCGGCATCGAAACCGGCGCAGTCCCGGAACCTTCCGCTCTCGGCCTCCTCGCCCTCGGCTCCGTCGGCCTCTCCGCCCGCCGCCGCCGCAAGCTCGCCTGACCCCACCACACCACCCCTCCTGTTCCCGCCGGATGGCCCGCTCCATCCCCTCCGGCGGCTTCCTCATGCCCTGCCGCCGACCACCAGCAAGTCGCTCTCCAACCATGAAACCACTGCTCGCCGCCCTCCTCGTCTCCGCCCTCTCCGCCGCGGCTCAGGATGTCCTCCTGCCCCCCAATCAGCTCTGGTCCGTCCTCCACGTCACCTCAGGCGTCGACCCAGCCACGCTCGACCCCACCAGCGACTTCGCCTCCACATGGCACCGATCCTCCGGCTACGACGGCCCAGCCTTCTCCAACCCAGCCACCGCACCCTTCCGCTACGGCACCATCACCTACTTCACCAACGCAGGCCTCGCCGCCACCGGCCTCACCACCCCAGCCACCGGCCTCCGCTTCACCAGCTACTTCAAAACCTCCTTCACCGCCTCCAAAGCCTACCCGGAACTCACCGCCCAGATGCTCGTCGACGACGGCGCCGTCATCTACCTCGACGGCATCGAAATCAAACGCGTCAACATGACCACCACCACAGGCGACGACTTCTTCGCCTTCGCCGACGGCCCCACACGCTCCGAAGACGGCGCAGACACCGAATCCTCTCTCATCAACATCTCCCTCGGCCCCATCACCGCCGGCCCGCACACGCTCGCCGTCTCCGTACACAACGCCGCCAGCGACAGCAGCGACCTCGCTCTCTACCTCCGGCTCCTCGGCTCAATCCCTCCTCCACCGGTCATGCTCACCCGCAACATCGCCGGTACCCAAACCACCATCCGCGCCGAAGCCGCCGTCCCAGGCTGGACCGCCGCCCGCACCGACTCCTTCATCATGAACGGCTCCGCAGGCGCAGCCATCCGCTCGGACGCCATCGACCTCTCCACCGTCGGCCCAGCCTCCGTCGCCCTCACCCTCTACGCCTCTGAAAACAGCACCGGCTCTAACTTCGAACCCACCGACTCTTTCTCCGCTAAACTCGAAGTCACCCTCGACGACAACACCACCGCCGAAATCAACATGGTCCCCGCCGCCGATGACCTCAACGCCGACGGTCTCCTCAACGGCGACGAAATGAACCCACTCCTCGCCGCCGTCACAGAGGCCATCTACTGCTCCCGCAACCTCACCGCCGCCATCCCCGCTAACGTCAAATCCGCACGACTCGTCGTCTCCGGTACCGCCGACTCCACCAGCGAATCCCTCCGCTGGGGCGCCGCCACCATCACCGATCAGAACCCGCTCGCCGACTCCGACGCCGACGGCATCATCAATCAGGACGAAGCCGTCGCCGGCACCGACCCCGAAGACCCTGCCAGCTTCTTCAGACTAACTTCCTCGGACCTCGACCAGGACGGCGTCGGCACCGACGGCTTCATCATCGGCGGCAACACGCTCTCCGGCAGAGCCTACGCCGTCGAAACCACCGGAACAGGCACGTCCGCATACGAGATCCTCGGCTTCTTCTCCCCTGGCGCCAACAACGGCGGCGTCATCATCACGTTCGGCACCACTCTCCCCGAATCCTTCTTCGCCCGCCTCCGCCCCGTCCCCTGACTCCCGCCTTCACACCCGCGCGACTCACCAGCCAATCCTCCCGCAAACCGTGCGGCTCACATCGCAACCGCTGCACCAACCTCACACCCGCTCCGGCAACCGCGTCAACTCACGCCACAAAAACGCCAGCCGCTCCGCCAGCACGCCGAACACTTCCGCCGGCCCCGCCACACCACCGCCTCGCTCCGCCTCCCGCAGCAGCTCCCCAGCCGCCGCAAGTCCCGCCAGTTGCCCTTCATCAAGGGTATGAACGTCCAGAAACTGCGTGCGCGCCCCGATGATTTCATCCGGCCTCACCCACGCATGCAAAGGCACCGGCCTCGCCGCTTCCGAAAACACCGCCAGCCGCACCGTCTCCCGGCTCGCCACCATCCGCTCGTGCACAAACCGCACCAGCGTCTGCCAGTACCCGCTGTCACCATGCGGCTCCATCCCTAACCAGATCTCCGCACCAGGCATCCGCCACACCCCCGCCCGACGCCCCCCGCCCCCCGGCAGCTGTCCGTCCTCCCACGTCACCACCGCCAACTGCTGCCCCGCCGTTTTCAATACCTGAAACACCGCGTCATCGTCCGCACGCACACCACCGCCCGCCAACAACGCCGCACGCCGCCGCTGCCAGCGCCGATCCACCGTGCCCCCGCCTTCATCCCCGCGAGCCACCGCCACTCTCTCCACTTCCACCCGCTCTTCCACGCCCCCCCCTTCCTCCGGCACAATCAGAAACGACTCGCGCACCGCCTCCTCCCGCCCCGAATCCGCCGTCTCACTAACACTCCCCATTGCCATCACAGGCATCACACCCATCACAGGAAACTCCCGCACCAGCTCCACCCCGCCCTCTCCCCCCGGAACCCACGTCTCCCAAACCTCCGCCGCCAACCGCAGCACCGCCCGCGGCGACACCGCCGCCTCCCGCTCAAACAACATCCCCAGCGGCACCTGCCTGAGAAAATCCCGGATCCGCCCTTCCTTCTCCCCATTCTGCTCCATCCGCCGCCGCAGCAAGGTCCGCGCCTCCCCTTCGCTCATCCCCCCTAACCGAATCCTCCGCCCCGTCAGCCGGTCCTCCAGCGCCCCAGGCAGATACACCCGGAAATTCCTCTCCCACAAATCATCGTTCACACTCAGCACCGTCACACTCCGCGCCACCAGCCGCCGTAACTCACTCAAACACGCCGCCGTCGCCACAATCTCCTCCTGCTTCCCATGCAGCCGGTCAATGTCGTCACACACAAACACCACCGGCCTCACCACCGCCGCCAGTCGACACACCTCCACTAACCGCTCCCGCGCCCACGATCCTCCCCTCCCCGCAATCTCCACCACCTGCCCGCCTCCTCCGCCCACCGGCTCCCGCACCGCCCACCGCATCCCTTCCCACCTCACCATCTCCCCGTCCCCACCACCCTGACAATACCCCATCAGCACACGCAACCAGTGCGCCGCCGCACCTTCCCCCACTCCCGCTCCCGCAGCCAGCAGTCTCGCCCCAGGCACCACCAACCGCTCGAAATTCCCCTCCCACCACCGCACCACCGGCCCAGCCCCCTCCCCGAACACAAACACTTCCCCCGCACGCTCCCGCAACATCTCCATCGCCGCCTCCGCCCCAGCACACGGCACCACGCCCTCCCGAATCAACCCCTCATTCACATACCCAAACAATCTCCGCGCCAACATCTCCAGCCGATTCACCCCACCACTCACTTCCTCATGCCACCCGCCCAGCACCTGCCACAACAATCCCACCCACTCCATCCCCCCAACCGCCTCCGGCACCACCGCCGCCACCAGCGCCTCACCCCCCAGCGCCTCCCGCACCGCCGCCAGTAAATGCGACTTCCCATACCCAGCCCGCACCGCCCCCAGCAATACCGCCTCGCCTCCCTCACTCCCAACACCCATCCCCTGCCTCCTCCTCCCAGCCGCTCCCACCATCCCCTGCAACCGCTCCCACGCCGCACCATGCCCACCAGAAAACACCACCCCAGCCGCATACCCGTCAGGATACACGTCCGCCACAAATGGATTCTCTCTCGGCTCTCTCTTCATCTTATCTCATTGCCCTCAAACCCACCAGTCAACCCAGCGCGCTCAAGTTCACCATAAAAACAATAAAATCCATATTCTTCAAGCCCGATTCCGACCAATCTCTCCCGCTCAACTCATCCCGCCCTCATTCTCAATTCTAATTCCCGACTCTCAATACCACCCACTCCCTCCTCCCCTCCCCGGCTTGTATCCTCCTCCCGCCTGTGCTGATTAACCACCACGCCACCCCGCACCCTTTCCTGCCATGACCATCTCCCCTTCCGAATACGAAAAGCTCGGTGCCTTCTACCTCGGCCGCGAATACGACGTCGACGCCAAGGCCATGACCGACTCGCTCCTCATGTACGATTCCAAGGACCTCGTAACCCACGGCGTCGTCCTCGGCATGACCGGATCCGGCAAAACCGGACTCTGCCTCGCCCTCCTCGAAGAAGCCGCCATCGACAAGGTCCCCGCTCTTATCATCGACCCCAAAGGCGACATCGCCAATCTCCTCCTAACCTTCCCAGACCTCTCCGGCCCTTCCTTCCGCCCATGGATCAACGAGGAAGACGCCGCCAGAAAAGGCAAATCCCCTGACGAATTCGCCGACGCCCAGGCCGAGCTCTGGAAAAATGGCCTCAGCGACTGGGGCCAGTCCGGCGACCGCATCCGCTCGCTCCGCGACTCCGTCGACATCAATGTCTTCACCCCCGGCAGCACCGCCGGCATCCCCGTCAGCATTCTCGCCTCCCTCGGTGCCCCCGAACCAGAAGTCCTCGATGACTCCGAAAGCTACTCGGACCGCATCGCCTCCACCGCCTCCAGCATCCTCGGCCTCATCGGCATCACCGCCGACCCAGTCACCAGCCGCGAACACATCCTCCTCTCACGCATCTTCGACTTCGCATGGCGCGCCGGTCGCTCGCTCGACCTCCCCACTATCATCGCCCAGGTCCAGGCCCCTCCGTTCTCCACCGTCGGCGTCGTCGCCCTCGAGGAATTCTTCCCGGAAAAGAAACGCTCCGACCTCGCCATGCTCATCAATAACCTCCTCGCAGCCCCAGGCTTCCAGGCATGGCTCACCGGCGTCCCGCTCGACATCCGCAGAATGCTCCACACCCCGGAAGGCAAACCGCGCATCAGCATCTTCTCCATCGCCCACCTCAACGACGCCGAACGCATGTTCTTCGTCAGTCTCCTTCTCAATCAGACCCTCGGCTGGATGCGCGCCCAAAGCGGCACCACCAGTCTCCGCGCCCTCCTCTACATGGACGAAATCTTCGGCTTCCTGCCCCCCACGCAGAACCCACCATCCAAAAAGCCGATGATGACGCTCCTCAAACAATCCCGCGCCTTCGGCCTCGGCGTCCTCCTAGCCACCCAGAACCCAGTCGACCTCGACTACAAGGCCCTCTCCAACATCGGCACATGGTTCCTCGGCCGTCTCCAGACCGAGCGCGATAAAGCCCGCGTCCTCGACGGGCTCGAAGGCGCCGCCGCATCTCAAGGCTCGTCCTTCAACCGCGCCTCCATGGACAAGCTCCTCGCCGGCCTCGGCAACCGCATCTTCCTCATGAACAATGTCCACCAGTCCGGTCCCTGCGCCCTCCAGGTCCGCTGGTGTCTCTCCTACCTCCGCGGCCCACTCACCAGATCCCAGCTCAAATCCCTCGTCGACCCAGTCCGCGCCTCCGTCATGGCCCAATTCGGCGTCTCCACCACCGCCGCAAACCCGGCCGCTCCAGCCGTAGCTCCCGCCGCAGCTCCCACTCCCGCCGCGGCCCCCACCCCTGACACCTCTACCGAAGCCCCCGCCGGCTTCACCCCCCTACGCCCAGACCTCCCGGAATCCATCTCCCAACGCTTCTTCCCGATCTCCAGCCCAGCCGCCGCCCCGCTCCCACTCGTCTTCACCCCGGCCATCCTTACCGATCTCTCCGCTACGTTCTCAGACAAATCCTCAGGCGTCAACGTCTCCATCCCTTACCGATTCCTCATCCCCATCAACCCCGACGCCACCGCCCTCCCTCAGGGCCCCGGCGAACCACTCGACGACGCCTCCCTCGCCCCTGCCACCAACCCTCCCGCCGATCCCTCCGCATGGGGCCACGTCCCACCCTTCGCCCGCAAACCCGCCGCCTTCACCGCCGCACGCGACGCCGCCATCGACCACATCTATAACAACTGCACGCTCGATCTCCTCGCCTGCCCCGCCCTCGCCGAAATCTCCAACCCAGGCGAATCCGAAGGCGACTTCCGCGCCCGGCTCCAGCACGCCGCCCGCGAAAAACGCGACCTCAAACTCGCCGAAATCGAACGCAAATGGGGCCCGAAAATCCGCGCCGCTGAAGACGCCCGCGCCCGCGCCGCCGCCGCTTACGACCGCGAACGCTCCCAGGCCAACTCCGCCCGCATCGGCACCGCCGTCAATATCGGCCAGGCCATCCTCGGAGCCCTCTTCGGCCGCAAATCCACCAGCACACTCGTCACCAAAAGCGCCCAGGTCGCCCGCGGCGCTTCCCGCGCATGGAATCAAGGCGATGACGTCAGCCGCGCCGTCGAAAAAGTCGAAGCCGTCGAAGCCGACGCCGCCCGTCTCCAAGAGGAACTCGATAGCGAACTCGCCCTCGCACGCCAGTTCTTCGATGTCTCCGCCATCCCGCTCGAAAAGAAATCCATCTCCCCGCTCAAGAAAAACATCGCCCCAGTCGCCTCCACCCTCGCATGGCTCCCAGCCTACGACTCCGGCGGCGGTCGTCTCGAATCCGCATGGCAGGATTGATCACCCCACCCTGACACTTCCCAAATGCAGCGCCTCGCCATCCGTCAGACTCCTTTCCAGCGGATCGAGGTCTGGGGCACGCCCGACGAAATAGAATTCCGCGTCACCGGCGCCATCCACGCATGGTGGCACCGGCACCGCTTCCTCACCGGTCTCGCATGGGACAACATCGCCGCCGGCATCGCCTCCCACCACGCCGCCCCCAAACGCATCCTAATGTTAGGCCTCGGCGGCGGCACCAGTCTCCGCACGCTCCGCCACCTCCTCCCCTCCGCTCACCTCACCGCCATCGAAATCGACCCCGACATGATCGCCCTCGCCCGCGATTTCATGGACCTCGACGCCATCAACGCCGACATCATCACCGCCGACGCCTACCAGTGGCTCCTCGACAACCACCAGCAATTCGACGCCATCTTCGATGACGTCTACGGGGTCACCGCCGACGATGTCGCCAGACCTTCTCTCTTCACCCCGCAACTCGCCGCCGCTCTCCACCGCTCTCTCCTCCCCGACGGGATCTTCGCCGCCAATCTCGTCATCGGCCCGGGCCACCGCCGCGTCCAATCCTCCTTCCGGCACTTCTTCCTATCCAATTTCCCGGTCGTCCGCTCCATTAAAACCGAGGACAGTCTCAACGAAACCCTCGTCGGCGGCACCTCCCTCCGACCATGGCAATCGGTCCGCGCCCTATCCGCCTCCTTCCCCTCCAACGACGACTACTGCTTCTGGCGCAGGCTCGCCGCCCGACGTCTCACTTCCCCGCCAGCGCCGTCTCAATCGCCGTCACCAGATTGACACCCCCGCTCCCCCCCAGCTTCCCGTCAATGTCCTCAAGGCGCTGAATCAAGTCACGCACTTCCCCGCGCGCCGCCGGCCCTCCCGCCGCCGCACAAAAATGCGTCCGGCACCCAAACGGCCGCGACTCATAAATCGAACACCGACTCCCCGCCAGCAGCGGACACGACCCATCCGCCGTCGCCACCAACCGCTTCCGGCCGCCCGCACGCACCGCCGCCGCCGCCACCAGCGCTTCCCCCTTCGTCAGAAACGGTGTCCGCCCCGTCAGCCGGAACCGACAGCACTCCGCCCTCCCCGTACACTGCCGCTCCATTGGCCTCCGCTCCAGCTCTCCATAAATCTTCTTCACCTCTTCCAATAAGGCGCGGCGCTGGTCGGGGGTCACGGGTCGGGACATGGCTCCGCCCACCCTGCTCCGCTCTTCCCCACCGCGCATCCGCATTCTCATCACCCAACGTCCTCATCGGTTGCCCCTTCCTTCCTCCCATGATACATCCCGCCCTTTCGAGATCCTCATGCACTGGTACTACCTTTCCGAACGCAAGGAGCGCGTCCCCGTCACCGATTCCCAACTCGCACCTCTCGCCGCAGGCGGCATCGTCCGCCCCACCACGCTCGTCTGGCGCGAAGGCCTCGCCAATTGGGCCGTCGCCGGCGAATTGCGCCCGGATCTCTTCGCCCCCGCCGCACGCTCCGCTTCCCAATCCCTCGCCCTCGCCGACCCAGCCACCGTCACCGCCGCCCGCGCCCTCGGCCACTACGCCCCATGGATGGGCGTCTTCAGCGCCGTCATGATCGTCAGCGGAGCCGTCGCCCTCGCCCTCACCGCCGCCCTCGGCACCGGATGGCTCCTCAACATGAGCTGGTTCCGCGAAATGATGCGCCAAGTCACCCCCGACGGCGATGTCCCCTCCATCCACGCATGGTCCATGCTCGCCATCGGCACGCTCTACGCCCTCTCCCTCCTCCTCCCAGGCAGCATGCTCGCCGTCGCCTCCCGTCAGGTCAAGCTCGCCTCCCTCCGCGGCTCATCCCCTGTCCTCGAAGCAAGTCTCCGCAACCTCGGCCGCTTCTTCCAGACATGGATCATCGCCGCTCTCCTCATCACACTCCTCTCCGGAATCTGGACGCTCTACTCATGGCGTCACCGCGCCCTCCCCAAACCTCCCGACCCCACCACCCAGCGCGTCGCCATCTGATCCCCAAGGCATGGATCCGCTAACTCCCTGCCCGTTCCTCCCCATCCCGGATCACCCGGTCTCCGCCGCCTCCATCGCCGCCCTCGGCGCCCAGCGCGGCCCCGAATTCTACCTCACCGCCCTGACCTACGCCCAGTCCCTCTGGCTCGAAGGGCTCCCCGCTCGC
>CANHUG010000071.1 GCA_947462995.1 Verrucomicrobiales bacterium
CCCCCGACCCGTCCACCAGATCAATCCCGCCAGAATCAGCGGCATCGACGCCTCCTTCACCGCAAACGCCTGCGCACTCAGATCCATCAACCCCAAGCCCCCGCTGAACATCACACTCAGCAACCCGATGATCGAAAAGGTGTTCACCTTCCGCCGCTGGCTGTAATCCCACACAAAATACCCGATCGGCAGCAGCACCGCCACCACCAGCGCCCACTTCGGCCCGAGCGCATAAATCGGTGCACCAGGCCCCGGTTCCTTGCTGCACATGCTCAGCACCGTCACCGGCAGCAGCACGTTCAGCAGTAGATTCAGCAGCGGATTCTCCTGCTTCACAGGACCAACGGTTTCTTCAGATGAATTCATGAGGGGGGAGATGCTGGGATCAGGCCGGGAATCACTCCCGCCGCTGGCGCGGTTGCCGCCTTCCGCTTCCGAATCTGTCTGTCAAGCGCGTCAGCCGCCATCTTCACCGGCCCAGCCGGATCCATCGCCGCCGCCGCCAACCCCACCCCCACTTCATCCTCCGATCCCACCGCCGACCCGCTCACCGTCACCCCGTCCACGGGACCCCCTCGCCCCTCCGCCGCCGCCCTCAGAAACGCCATTACTTCCTCCCGCTTCACCGTCGCCGCAGGCCCAGCATGCAGATGAATCGCATGCGGCAACGCATACACCTGATACGTTGCCTCACTCCTCACCAGCAGCGGCCCGTCAAACCGCAACCCAGCCGCCGGCGCCTGCGCCCGCCACCGCTCCAGATCCAGCAGGCAATCCTCACAAAACTCCTGCTGCGGCGTGAACTTCCCGCTCACCCACTTCCGCTGCGGATGATACTCAAACGCCTCGTTCATGATGCAGTTCTTCCGCCGACAGTGCGCCCCGTCCCCATGATTGAATGACCGCGCCGTCCCCACAAGGTGCCCGATCTCGTGCAGCAGCACCTCCCCGCCCACGTTGTCCCCGAACCCCTTCTGGTTATACGCCCGATCCACAAACACCGCACATGGATAGGGAAACGCAATCGCCTGCGGATTCGCAGCCTTCAGCTTCCGGTTCAACCCGCTGTCATAATACAGCACATACATGAACGCCTCCCCACCCGGCGGCCCGTCAATGTGCCGCAACGCCAGCGCCGCAGAACTCGACTCCGCCGCCTCCGCCCGCCCGATCCGGTCGTCCAACCGCACCGTCACCCCTCCAGGCTTGTCACACTGCTTCTCCAGAAACTGCTTCACCTGATCCAGCCACGCACCCTCAGGCTCCGTCCCCTCCACACAATCCACCTCCACATGCAGCGCCCGATACGGCGCACGATGCGTGTACAGCAACCACGGCTGCCAGAAGGTCACCTCCCGCGGCATCACCACCCCCTTCAGCGGCGCATTCTCTCCCACCCCAGCACACCCTCCCACCATCACCCCAACCACAGCCGCCACCAACCGAAGCCCAAGGCCCCAGCCACACGCAACTCGCTGCTCTTTCTCTCTCATCTCCCCACTCTGCCCTCCCCTCGCCTCCTCCGCCACCACAATCCCTCCTTCTTCCTTCCCTTCCCCCATCACCCACAACTGCAACCAAATTGCAATTCCACTTGCCGTGCCCAGCTCCCTATTGCAACTTCTTTGCAATGCAGCCCGCCGCCACACCCTCCACCACCGACCCACGAATCCCCGTCACCGTCCTCTCAGGCTTCCTCGGCGCTGGCAAAACCACCCTCCTCAACCACATCCTCGCCAACCGCCAGAACCTCAAAGTCGCCGTCATCGTCAACGACATGAGCGAGGTCAATATCGACGCCTCCCTCGTCTCCTCAGGCCACGCCGCTCTCAGCCGCACCGACGAAAAACTCGTCGAACTCTCCAACGGCTGCATCTGCTGCACGCTCCGCGAAGACCTCCTCGTCGAAATCCGCAACCTCGCCGCAGAAAAACGCTTCGACTACCTCCTCATCGAATCCACGGGCATCAGCGAACCGCTCCCAGTCGCAGAAACCTTCACCTTCGCCGACTCCAACGGTCTCACCCTCGGCGACCTCGCCCGCCTCGACACCATGGTCACCGTCGTCGATGCCCTCAACTTCCCCAACGACTTCGACAACGCCGACTACCTCTCCTCCCGCGGCCAATCCCTCGGCGACTCCGACTCCCGCACCGTCACCGACCTCCTCATCGACCAGATCGAATTCTGCGACGTCATCGTCCTCAATAAATCCGATCTCGTCCCACCAGATCACCTCGCCTCCCTCAAAGCCTCCCTCGCACTCATCAACCCTCGCGCCGAAATCATCCCAGCCTCCCACGGCAATATCCCCCTCCCATCCATCCTCGGTACCGGCCGCTTCAACTTCGAAGACGCCGCCGCCGCACCCGGCTGGCTCGCCGTCATGCGCGGCGACGAACTCCCCGAAACCGAAGAATACGGCATCTCCTCCTTCGCCTTCCGCTCCCCCACCCCGTTCCACCCGCAACGCTTCTGGGACTTCCTCCACTCCGACTGGCCCGGCCTCCTCCGCAGCAAGGGCTGGTTCTACCTAGCCTCCCGCCCCTCCCTCGGCGGTCTCTGGAGCCAAGCCGGCGGCAGCGGCGTCCACCAGTGCGCCGGCTATTGGTCCGAATCCCCTCGCCAGGAACTCGTCTTCATCGGCCAGCACATGGACAAAAACCTCATGCTCGCCGCCCTCACCAACGCCCTCCTCTCCCCAGACGAACTCGCCCAGCCCCCCTCCTCCCTCCCTGACCCTTTCCCGGAATGGCGCGATTCCTCCACCCCGGAACCCGCACTCGCCTGACATGAATCCGTTCCTCGCCGCAACGCCCGCCCTCTTCCTCGCCCTCTCACTCTCCATCCTCCCCGCTCCCGCCGACCCACACGGCAACTCCAACGACAACCACCTCCACATCGGCCACGGCCACATCGACCTAACCTTCTGCCTCGAAAACGGTTCATGGAAAACCGGCCTCGTCTGGGACGGCACCCCCAACCCGCTCGACCCTAAACCCGCCGTCGGCACGCTCCGCTCTCCCCTCTCCGCCACGATCCTCGCTAAAGATCAGCCCTTCTCCACCGGCAACCGCGTCCGCCGCCCCGCCGACCCCGCATGGAACTTCACCGGCGTCGGTCCAGGCGATCCCTTCTGGTGGTTCCCTCAGGCCAGCACCCCGGAATCCCCATGGACCGGCTTCAGCTCCTGCTCCGGAGCCTGCGCATCCTACCGCGAATCAGACCCGCGCATCAACGCCGCCGCCACATGGACTACCATCAGCCTGACCTCCGTCCGCTACGTCGGTAAAGGCTCCGGCCACTTCTTCATGTGGAGCTCAGGCACCTTCGGCGAAATCATCCCCTGGATGTCCTCCGCCGACGGCATCTCCCCGGAAGACCGCTACTTCATCGGCAACTCCGGCCACGCCCACCCAGCCATGGGCTTCTCCTCCCTCGGCCTCTACGAAATCACCTTCACCTCCACCTGCTACACAGGCCCTGGCAAAACCAACCCCAACTCCAGCCCCCCAGTCTCCTTCTACTTCGCCGTCGGCACCTACTGGGAATGGATCTCCAGAAACTTCAGCCCCACTCGCTGGTTCTCTGACAACTCCGCGTCCGCTCTCGCCGACCCGGATAACGACCGCATCCCCAATCTCATGGAATTCTCCTGCGGCCTCAACCCCCGCACCCCCGATGTCTCCTACACCCAGGGCTCCGGCCTCCCTGGCCTACCCGCTCTCATCGACTCCGGCGCCCAGCCACTCCTCCGCTTCGCCATGCGCGACCCAGCCTCCAACCCCCAGGTCGAACTCGCCGTCCGCCCCATCGACCACCTGACAACTCCCCTCACCCTCGAACCCCGTCTCCTCGAAGGCATCCCCGGCTGGTTCGAAGCCGTCTGCCCGCTCCCACTCTCCTCTCCCAGCCGCTTCTTCCGTCTCGAAGCCACCCTCCTCCCCGA
The DNA here is from genome assembly GCA_947462995.1 of Verrucomicrobiales bacterium. Classification (GTDB taxonomy): domain Bacteria; phylum Verrucomicrobiota; class Verrucomicrobiia; order Verrucomicrobiales; family V1-33; genus V1-33. The sequence goes on from CANHUG010000071.1 coordinate 3,950, forward strand.
AATCCCCTACTCCGACTGACCTCTCCATCTAACACAACCACCGCACCTCACAAACACCCTTCCCTAACCTAAAACCCGGAAAAACCATGAAATCCACCTCCGCTCTCCTCATCCTCGCCCTCTCCTCAACCGCCTCACACGCCGCCTCCATCTTCTCCGCCGACCACGGCGACTTCGGCATCGCCTACGACGGCGGCGCCCTCGATCTCCACTACCACCTCGGCCCCGACGCTATCCTCGACGGCATCCCGGTCGGCAATGACCCCGATGGCGCAGAATTCGCCCCCGACGCCATCCTCACCCTCGTCGCAGAACCTCCAGCCTCCCGCCCAGCCGGTGCCGCATGGGACTTCCTCGGCTCCCCAGCCAGCGCTCCCATCTGGTTCCTCCCACAATCTGAAGACCCCCAGAAACCGTTCTTCGGCATCGGCTCGGAAGAACTCAACCCGGCCGACTGGTCCTCCCTCTCCCTCCGCCTCACCGCCATGTCCGCCCCAGCCAGCGGCAACTTCTCCCTCTACCAAACCAACGGCTTCGGCACCCCCATCGTCCAAATCACCACCGCCAACGGCATCGACGGCTCCGACTCGTTCAACCTCTCCATCGGCGGCCACGCCCACCACAACTGGGCCTTCACAACCCCAGGCCGCTACGACCTATCCTTCACCGCCTCAGGCGTCCACCTCACCGACGGCCCAGTCTCCGGCAGCGGCACCTACTCCTTCATCGTCGTCCCGGAACCCGCCGCCGCTTCCCTATCCCTCGCCACCTCCGCCCTCCTCCTCTTCCGCCGCCGCCGCAACTGACACCTCCCCCTCCCCATGCAAGGCCCGTCCTTCCCAGCCCTCCCGCGCCTGCTCAACAAGGACTCCGCCCGCATCTCCCCCACCCTCCAACCGCTCCACCGCCACCCAGCCTTCACCTCCATCAACGCCGCCAAACTCCTCGAACAACAAATGTACTTCTGGGGAGCCGACGTCCTCTTCCCCTCCGAAAACCTCCTCGCCTCATGGGGCTGCCGGAAATTCCACCAGCCCACACGCCCTCACGCCGTCCACTGCTACCAACTCTCCTCACCCCAATACTCTCTCATCCTCCACAGCTCAGGCGCTCTCTTCCACCACGCCCCCGACCCCTCTCTCGCCATCGCCTACCTCAGACCACACCACCGTCTCTTCTCCTCCCCTTCCCTCGACCCAACCATCCTCCCAGCCTCACACAAACCTCCACCCCCTCCACTCCGCTCCCTCCGCCCCTCCGAAGTCCCCCCAACGCTCGTCGCTCTCCTCCAACTCGTCCAGGACTACGAATCATGGGCCGCCCCGCGTCTGCCCCACGACCATCGCCACGCCCTCTACCGCGAATTCCGCAAGGTCCCCCATGCCGTCCGCTGGCTCCCCCCGGACCAATCCTCCGCATGGCTCCTCGCCTTCCTCCAACACCATCACCCTTCTTCGCGGTTCCCTCCCGCCAGCTTCTCGGTAACTTGATCCATGACCCCAGCTGCTCTCCATGGCGAAGTCGTCCTCTTCTTCGCCTGCGACATCGCCTACGACATGCAGCGGATCCCCATGGCATCCCTCCTCGGCTGCCCGCTCCTCCCCTTCCTCCCGGACACCCGCAAACACTCCCCGCGCGGCCGCACGCTCTACCGCCCGCTCACCGCTAAACTCCCCGACTCTTCATGGGACTCCCCCTCCGGACCCATCACTCTCCAGTGCTCCATCAAGGTCCTCCCAGTCGGCGCTCTCAGCGTCACCATCCGCACTCCCTTCGCCGTCAACTCCCTATCGGAACTCACCAACCCTCTCCGCTTCCAGCGCGCCGACGGTCTCTCCATCGCCGCTCACGCCGCCTCCCTCATGGAACAGGCTCGCTCAGAACTCGCCTCCTGCTCCATCCGCCCTCACCCCTCACTCCCTCCCGGCGAAGCCTACACCGTCTTCTGCCTCGACTCCTCCTCCCCAGCCATCAACACCCCAGCCCTCGCATGGCTCGACCAGAACCGCCGCGACGTCGCCGCCCTCCTCACCAGCGAACCTGACCCCTCCGTCCTCTCAGATCAGGAAGTCTCCGAATCCACCAGCCGCCCCCTCAGCTACTACCACCACGACCTCATCGCTGGCGACTGGGACGCAGCACTCATCATCGACCGCCCAGCCGACTTCGACGAATCCCTCTACGTCATCGAACTAGCCAACGTCCAGCTCGAAGAACTCGAAGCCTACGACTCCTACCTCGACGAAGCCCTCGAACGCGCCTACCGCGATCTCTCCAGACACGCCCGCCGCTCAGGCATCCTCACCGAACTCCACGAACACAGAATCGACCTCGCACGCTTCAGCGACGAACTCTCCAACATCACCAAGTTCTTCGGCGAATGGCACCTCGCTCGCGTCTACGAAAACTCCGCCCGCCTCTTCCACCTCGCCGACTGGCACCGCGCCATCGACGAAAAACTCCGCACCCTCGACAGCCTCTACGAAATGCTCAAACAGGACCGGAACCACAAGGTCATGCTCTGGCTCGAAGCCGGCATCGTCCTCCTCTTCATCATCGACCTCGTCATGATCTTCGCCGGCACCCACAAATAGTCGTCTCGCCCCGATCATTCCTTTTTCGCAAATATTCAGACAAACCTCCGCAGCGTGGCACAACCCCTGCTGTGGAGTGACGTACCCTTTCCGGTCCCTCAAGCCTCCCACGAGGCCCGCGGAACCGGAAAGGTTTCGCCCATGGCCACCCGGCCATTACGGCGGGCAGCAAACCATCGGCCTGTCTCCCCGGAGCCCAGTCCACAACCAAACCACCAATGACCAAACTCACGTTCCGTTCCCTCGCAGCCGGCGCCGCCGGTTCCCTGATGCTCGCCGCGTCCGCCGTCGCAGGCACCACCTCCGCCGCCGCACCTAAAGCCCCAGTGCCAGTCCCGCCACCAGCAGAAACCGTCGGTCTCTTCGACTCCGTCGGCGTCACCCTCGAGGCCGGCTACGACTCCGAATACTATTTCCGCGGTCTCTGGTTCTCCAGCAACAACGTCTGGACCGGTGCCACCCTCAGCATCCCACTCGCCGATAAACTCACCCTCACCCCCGGCGTCCTCTACACCTCCTCCGTCGACACCGACATCCCAGGTTCCTTCGAATACTCCGAACTCGACCTCTTCGCAGGCCTCTCCTACGACGCTGGCTTCGCCAAATTCGGCCTCGCCTACACCTACTACAGCTTCTTCGACACCTTCTCCGGTTCCGTCGACGGCGCCACCTTCGGCTTCCCCAACGCCCCGGACTCCACCATCACCGGCGCTCAGGACCTCGGCTTCACCGTCGCCAAATCCTTCTTCGGCCTCAACACCACCGTCGGTTACTGGTACGACTTCAAAATCAACGGCCAGTACTTCGAAGCCGCCTTCGACTACCCAGTCAAAGTCAACAGCTGGCTCACCCTCGTCCCTGCCGCCGCCATCGGTTACGGCATCGACTACTACTCCTACGCCGAAGTCACCGGCGTCAACGACGGCTGGAACCACGTCCGGGTCGCCCTCTCCGCTCCCATCCAGCTCACCAAGAGCGCTGTCCTCACCCCATACATCGCCGGAAACTTCTCCCTCGATGCCCGCGACCAGATCAACACGGTCAAAGGCAAGAACGATGTCTACGGCGGCGTGAAACTCAGCGTCTCCTTCTGATTCCATCAGTTTAGTTTGTTAGGTTGTTTTGTTCAGGTTCCCCCTTCCGGCCACAGGGCCGGAAGGGGGTTTTTCTTTTCCTCCATCCGCCCACCGATCCGTTCCCATCCGTGAGGATCCGTGGTCCGAAAGCTCTCCCGCCAACCCGCACTCACCACACTCTCAGGGCACACCTCCTGCTCCCCGATTGCCGTTGCAATCAACCGCCCCGCGGGACACGTAACCCCAGCCCCGCCCATGACCACGCCCGACCGCACTTCTCCGCATCACTCCTCGCGGATCTTCCCTCGCGTGCTCGCCTTCGTCCTCATCTGGCAATCCCTCCAGTTCGCCGGCGGTCTCCTCTCCTTCGTCAGTCTCTGGCCAGTCGCCAAAGCAGGCTTCGATGGCATGTCCTCCGCCGCCATCCGCTCCGACATCATCCGCGGCCACGCCTCCGTCTTCTTCCTCGCCCACCTCCCAGCCGGCCTCCTCCTCGCGATCCTACTCCACCCCCTCGTCTCCATCTGGTCCGCCTCTCGCCCCTCCACATGGAGCGTCGCATGGCGCACGTTCCTCCTCTGCTCCCTCACCGCTCTCATCGCCTCCGCTTCCATGGTCCAGTTCAAACCATGGCTCATGCAAGGCATGGACGCCAATCACTGGTACTTCTCTCTCCAGCAACTCGCACCCGACTGGCTCCGCAACCGCACGCTCCCCTTCCTCCTCCGCGCCCTCCCCATCACCGCAGCCGCCTTCAGCGCCTCATGGTACCTCGTCCGCGCCCTCCGCCGCATCCGCCCCTCATGGAGCGACGGCACCAACGCCGCTACCGCCTCCGCTCTCGTCGCCGCCTCCTTCGGAGCCCTCCAACTCGCCTCCGCTCCCCTCCCAGACGACTCCCCAACTCCCGCCCGGACACCAGCACGCCCCAACGTCCTCGTCATCGCCAGCGACTCCCTCCGCGCCGACTTCACCGGCCCCGACTCCACTGACACGGTCGCCCCAACCCTCCGCCACATGGCAGACAAAGGCGTCAGCTTCCGCCAGTGCTTCGCCCCCATCAACGGCAGCGTCCCCGGCATGGCCTCCCTCCTCACCGGCCAATACCCTCACACCCACGGACTCCGCCACGACTTCCCCTCCCCTTCAGACATCTCCCCAGCCTCCTCCCCAGGCCTCGCCCTCACTCTCCGCAACCACGGCTACGAAACCGCCGTCCTCGGCGACGCAGGAGCAGGCATGTTCGACTCCCTCCCCCTCGGCTTCGACTCCATCGAAACCGCCGACGGCGGCTGCGCCCGCGCCCTCCTCAGCGAATCCCTCTGCGCCGCCCACCCCATCCTCCCGCTCTGGCTCCTCTCTCCTCTCGGCCGCTCCCTCCTCCCCACCCTCGCCCGCAGCGCCCCACTCGTCAGCCCGGAATCCATCACCGACCGCGTCGTCCAACGCCTCGACTCCCGCCCCGCCGACGCCCCTCCATTCTTCTGGACCGTCTACTACTCCTGCACCCGGCTTCCCTTCACTAACAGCCCCAGACAGCTCCGCCGCAACGGTCTCAACCACCAACTCGGCACCCTCGGCTTCAACCCGGATACATGGATCCAGCACCTCGCCGCCAATCCCAACGCCTCCCCTCTCTCACCGCGCGATAAAGACTTCGTACGCGCCCTCTACGCCGGCGGCATCAACCGCCTCGACGACTGCGTCTCAAGGGTCATCGCCAAACTCCGCGACTCCGGCGCATGGGACCACACCATCGTCCTCGTCACCGGCGATCACGGGGTCGAACTCCTCGAAAATCTCCGCTCCCTCGGCTCCGGAGCCAGCTGCACCGGCGAGGAATCCCTCCACGTCCCAGCCATCCTCCACCTCCCAGGCAACTCCACACCCGCAGCCATCCCCCATCTCGTCCGCACCATCGACTTCGCCCCCACGCTCCTCGACCTCTGCGGTCTCCCCTCCTCCCCTTCCATGGAAGGCGTCAGCCTCAAACCCTACGTCGCTGGCACCCCCACCCTCGGCCTCGCCGCCTTCTCCGAATCCGCTCAACTCTTCCCGCTCCGCTCCATCCCCGGCGAATCCCCCCTCGCCTCCCCTCCAGCCGAGATCCCCGTCACCGCCACCCCCTCGCCAGACGGACGCTTCGCCCTCAAACCCCAGTTCTCCGCCCCTGCCCTCCAGCACAAGGAACGCACCCTCCGCACCGAACACTGGAAACTCGTCTTCACCCCCGGCCAGCGCTTCGACATCGTCCGTCTCTACGACCTCCGCAACGACCCCGGCTGCACCACCAATGTCGCCCCGCTCTACCCCGAAATCTTCTCCTCTATGAAGGACAAGCTCTGGTCATGGATGCGCGATCACCACGACTCCCGCATCCCCGAAATCTTCCCCAACGGCGAACCCACGCCCAAACCCGCCCGCCCCTCATGACCGCGCCCCGCCACTCCTCCAGAGGGCTCTCCGTCATCGAAATCCTCATCCTCCTCGCCCTCTCCGCTCTCCTCGTCACCCTCGCCATCCCCGGCTGGCAACGCGCCCGCTCCTCCTCCCAACCTCCCTCCTCGGCCCCCGCCCCCGCATCCTCCTGACCGCCCCGGCCCCCGAATTCCCAACTCCCCACTTGCAGTCCACCTCTCCGGCTCCTCCTTGCCCGCTCTTCTCTCCATGGAACCTAATACCAACGCTCTGACCATCGACCTCCAGGCGTTCGACACCACCGCGCTCCATGCGCGCCTGGGCGAACTCCGGAGGTATCTTTGACTTGCCTGCCCTTGAAACCCGCTTCGCGGAACTCGAGCAGAAAATGTCCGCCCCGGACTTCTGGGACCGCGCCTCCCTAGCCAGAGCCGTCAGTTCCGACCGCGCCGTCGTCGGCCAGAAAATCGAGACGTTCCGCAAACTCGAAGCCCGCCTCAACGACTTCGACGTCCTCCTCGAATTCGCCGCCGAAGACTCCGACCCCTCCATGAGGCTCGAAGCTCGCGACGAATTCCCCAAACTCACCCGCGCCATCGCCGACTTCGAAATCCTCACGCTCATGAGCGGTGGTCTCGATAACTCCAACGCCTTCCTCACCGTCCACGCCGGCGCCGGCGGCACCGAGGCCTGCGACTGGGCAGAAATGCTCTACCGCATGTTCGCTCGCTGGTCCGACCGCCACGGGCTCACCGCAGAAATGATCGACTTCACAGAAGGTGAAGGCGCAGGCTTCCGCTCCGTCACCATGAAGGTCTCCGGCCCCTACGCCTACGGCTACCTCCAGAACGAACGCGGGGTCCACCGTCTCGTCCGCATCTCCCCATTCGACTCCCAGAGCCGGCGCCACACGTCCTTCTGCAGCATCGACGTCGTCCCAGAAATCGACGACACCATCAATATCGAAATCCGCGACGTCGACCTCCAGGTCGATACCTACCGCGCCGGCGGTAAAGGCGGCCAGAACGTCAATAAGGTCGAAACCGCCGTCCGCATCACCCACAAACCCTCCGGCGTCGTCGTCGCCTGCCAGAACGAACGCTCCCAGGGCAAAAACAAGGACCTCGCCATGGGCATGCTCAAAGCCAAGCTCTACCAGATCGAGGAAGACAAAAAGAAGGCCGAAGTCGAACGCAGCTACGACCAGAAGGGCGAAATCGCATGGGGCAGCCAGATCCGCTCCTACGTCTTCCAACCCTATCAACTCGTCAAGGACCACCGCACCGGCTGCAAAACCGGTAACATCTCCTCCGTCATGGACGGAGATATCGACGCCTTCATCGAAGCCAAACTCCGCGGCCAGACCGCCGACGGCGACAGCGACGACGACGTCTGATCCCCACGAGCAAGTCGGCCACCTCGCCGCCACCCACCTCCCGTGAAACCCCGGAACTCCCCCCGCGGCACCCCCGGCCGCGTCCTCCTGCTCTTCTCCCTCCTGGCCGTCGCCGTCACCGCCGCCTCATGGCTCTCCGCCTCCCAAAAACACACCACCTTCCGCGTCTCATGGCCCACCGCAGTCGGTGACTCCACATTCCACTCCCGCGACTCTCCGCTCCCCACCCTCTCCCTCGGCCAGCACCAGTTCGCCATCATCCCAGCCAGCGAACCCATCCTCAAACGCCGCGACGACCGCATGTTCGCCGCCAGTCTCCCCGGCAACTCCATCCGGCTCTACTCTACCACAGAAAAATTCCCCGCCAACGAGACTCCTCAGCTCTACCTGAAGTCCGCCGACGGGGAATTCCTCCGCGTTAATCTCGAAACGATCGCGTGGTCTCAACCACCGTAAGCACCTTCCACGCGCGCCGCCACATCGCGGTACCCATAGTCCACCGCATAGATCTGCTTGTAATACTCCAGCGCCTCCGCCGGCTTGCCCTGACGCTCCAGCATCCCGCCCATCTCATAGAGCAACTCCTTCTTCGTGCCGTCCATCGTCACCATCTCCTTCTCAGCTTCCTGCAGCTGGTTGAACGCCAGATCATACATCTTCCCGCCAGCATAACACCGCGCCAGCATCAGCATCGCCTTGTGCCGAATGTGCGGGTTGCTCTTCGCACGCTGCAACTCAGGAATCGCCTCGCGCGAATACCCAGCCCCATACAAGTGGGTCCCGTATTCATACCGCAACTGAGGATCGGTCGGATTCCGGTCCACCCGCTCTTTCGCCACCGTCACCAGCTTCTCACTCCGCTGACGCTCAAAATGCGCCAACTCCGCCCGCCGCGCCTCAGCATCCTCAGAATCAGGATTCGCCTCCAGATAATCACTCAGCTGCTTGATGTGAATCTCATCCAGCCGATCCTGAATCCGGTGCACTTTGTTCTCCAGCGCCGAATCCCCGTTACTCAACTGATACGCCCAGCTGAAATACGACAGCGCCTGCTCCCAGTCCTCCATCCGCTCATACAAATCCGCAATCTTCCGCACCACGTTGATGTCGTTCGGATCCTTCTCGTACTCAGGCGCAAGGTGCGCAATCTGCTCCAACACCTGATCCTTCGTCGCCCCAACCCGCGACATGTCCTCAAGCTGCTTCGCATCCTTCGAACTCTTCAACAGTGACCGGAAATTCGTCCCCTCCTGGTCCAGCTTCGTCCGCTTCATCGACAGACGCGCATTCGAATTCGTCAACCCGCGCCGCGCCTCACCATCCGCATTGTCATGCTTCAGGATGTGCTCGTAAATCTTGATCGCCTGCTCAGGTTCGTCATGCGCCATCAGAAACTCCGCCAACCGATGCCCAAGCTTCGAATCCCCTGGCTTCCCCTTCAACGCCGTCTCCAACGCAAACGCCGCAGTCATCGGCATCGACGCCGCATTCGCAGCCTCAAACAATGCCAGATTCGCCGCCATACTCATCGGATCCTCCTTCAACACTTCCTCAATCTCGAAAATCGCCGCCACAGGATCCTTCTTCAACGTCGCCGCTGACTTCCTCAACTTCACCGAACTCGTGTCCAGAAACTTCTTCTTCCCCCCATTCACCGTCAACTCCATCTGACGCAACACCCGCCGCCCATCCAGAAACGCCGGCACATCCTTCAATATGCTCAGCAGCAACTCCACGGC
>CANHUG010000072.1 GCA_947462995.1 Verrucomicrobiales bacterium
TCGCCGATTCCAACGCCCCGCTCCCGCTCCGCAAGGCCGCCTTCTCCCTCCTCGCTCGCGTCAACGACCCCGACGCCCTCCCCATCTTCGCCTCGCTCCTCGACTCCCCGGATTTCCGCCGCGCCGTCATCCCGCTCCTCGCCCGATCCGACAACCCGGACGTCGCCGCCGCTCTCCTCTCCCGCTACTCCCGCCTCTCCCCGCCCGACCGCTCCGCCGCTCTCGCCACCCTCACCAGCCGCCCGACATTCGCCCTCGCCCTCGTCAATGCCATGGCCTCCGGCGCTTTCCCAAAATCCGACCTCACCGCCCTCCACCTCCGCCAGATGCAGCAACTCGGCAACCCAGCCCTGACCGCCGCTCTCGAAAAAACATGGGGCCGCTTCAACCCCACCAGCGATTCCGCCAAAGCCTCCATCGCCAGAGTCTCCAAACTCTTCTCCGAAGCACCCCTCTGGGCCTACGACGCCGCCAAAGGCCGCGAGGTCTTCAACAAGGTCTGCGCCTCCTGCCACGCCCACGGCCCCTCCGACCCCAAAATCGGCCCCAATCTCGCCGGCACCCACTCCAACGGCCTCACCTACTTCCTCGAAAACATCGCCGACCCCAACGCCGTCATCGGCGACGCCTTCCAACTCTCCATCATCACCCGCCTCGACGGCACCGTCGCCGCAGGCATCATCGAAAAAGATTCCCCTGACTCCCTCTCCCTCCGCACCCTCACAGAATCCCTCTCCATCCCAGCCAAAGACATCAAATCCCGCGAAAAACTCCCCCAGAGCTTCATGCCCCAAGGCCTCCTCGACGCCCTCTCCGACCGCGAATCCATCGAACTCCTCAAATTCCTCACCTCCCCTCCCTGACAACCCGCATCCCATCTCATTATCCCCCCGGTGACCATCACGGATCACCCCCTTCCTTTCAGCAGCATCCAGCCAGTCAGCGATAACACAAAAACAATCAACGCTGTCAGCATCACCATTTCAAACGGACTTCTGATGCTTGGGTGCACCGAAACAAACTGCCCTAAAACCAGCACCGCTAGGCTGGCCGCAGCCGCAACAACACAAACCGCCTTCATCAGCCTATACTATTTGGGCTCCCTTCAACCCGCAACTTCTCCGTCCGATCTCCTCCCCCACCTCTCTTCACAACCCATTCCCCTGCCTGTCCTCTCCTCCTCCACCCCCATTCCCCTGCCTCCCATTCCCCTGCCATTCCCCTCTCCGCCTCCGCTCCCCAACCCCACACTCCCCCGAAGAGCCCTGTCCCACTCCCCCGAAGACAACGGTTTCCGTGTTTGGTCTGGATTTCGCACCCCGAAGAGGTCCGTCAAGTTTCCACCTCCCCGCGTCCCAACGGGGCGCGAGAACCCGTGCCTCGCAGAGGTCTGTCCGATTATCTCTTCTCTTCTCCTCCCCACTTCTCCACCCCCATTCCCCTGCCCGTCCCCTCCCCCAGCACCAAAAAAAACAGGCAGCGGGATCTCTCCCGCTGCCTGCTTGTTTCAAATCAACATTCCTCTGCCTCAGTGGCACCCGCAGCCCGTACCGCAACTGCCCCCGCTCTGTGCGGCAAACTCCGATTCCGCCGGGACCCGTCCCAGTTCCAGCGTCCGGCCTACATACGCCGACACCATTCCTTCGATCTCCTGAAGCACATTGCGCGCCTCCGCAAAATCCTGGACCGCACGGTCACCCAGCACCTCACGGCGCAGATTCTCGAAGGTGTCCGCTTCTTCCTCGCTGATCTCTTCCCCGGCGCTCTGCTTCTGATGCAGGCTCTCACCCATGTTCGCCAGCGCCGCGTAACCGCGGGTCGCCTCCGGATTCTGCAAAAAGCGCTCCACACGATTCCGGGCGTCAATCACGCTCTCGTCCTGCAGCAGGGCTTCACAAAGTTCACGGATCTTCTCGCCGAGGTCGAGCCTCGGCTTCACGTCGTCGTCAGCACCGATGATTAGCATAGTCCCCGAACTACGCACGCCGCCGCCGCCTGCCAATCGCCATTTTGCCCGCCCCGAAAATAGTTGCCCCGAACTTGTCACATCACTCCTCCCCCGGTAGTTTCCCTTCAGCCATGCGTTCCCGCTCCCTCGCCCTCCCCTCCCGCGCCAGCCTCGCAGCCGCCGCCCTCGCCCTCGGCGTCGTCTCCGCTCACGCCCAACTCCCCCCGCGCAACTCCGCCCCAGCCCCCGCCGCCCAACCCGCCCCCACCCCCAAACTCCTCGACGACGCTGCCGCCGCCAAACTCCTCGCCCAACTCGAGGACGTCTCCAAAACCATGGAGGAAAAGAAATACGGCTACAACTCAGGCATCATCCGCGACCTCCGCGACGCCGGTTCCTCCGCCGACAAAGCCTTCAACCTCTGGCTCGATTGCACCAAGGTCATCGAATTCGACGAGGCCGGCCGCACCGCCACCGAATTCTCCGACTGGAAACGCAACCAGACCAAATCCACCAGCAACGAACGCGAATCCGTCCTCCAGATGCAGGTCCAGTGGCTCACCATCGTCGTCATGGACGCCAACGCCCGCACCGAATCCGCCCGCGCCGAAGTCGTCGCCGCCGCCGTCACCTACATCGACTCCGTCCTCGCTCACCTCAAGAAAACCGACGGCAAAAGCAACCTCGGCGGCGATGTCGTGAACAGTGTCTTCGGCAGGCGCTACAAACTCGACATCACCGTCGGCCGCAAAGAAGGCGGCGCCACCCACAATCCAGGCGACATCGGCGGCATCTACGAAACCCTCGTCTTCCCCTACTACCGCCGCAATAAAATGGCCTCCAGCCTCATGCAGGCATGGACACGCCGCATCTCCCAGGAATCCGAAGCCGCCGCCACCGCAGGCTTCCGCGAAGCGACCGAACGCTTCACCACAGAACGTCTCCCCCAGCTCAAATGGGGCCAGATGCGCGAAATGTTCAGCCTCGGCCAGCAGGAAGGCGCAGGAGCATCCATGCTCGCCCACATCAAAACCAACATGGCCCACCGCGACGCACCCCAGTGGATCACCGAACTCCGCTCGCTCCTCGCTGAAGAGGAAACCCCAGCCGCCAAACCAGCCGCCAAGGGCCCCAAATCCGACGACCTGACGGATCCAACAAAGACCGCCGATCCCACCGACCCGGCCGATTCAGCCCCCGCAGCCACTCCCAAACCGGACGGCAAACCAGAATCCCCGCCCGAAGACCCCTTCGGCGGCACGTCCGAAATCCCCGCTGCTCCGCCCGCTGCCACCCCAGCCCCCGACAAAACCACGCCGCCCGCCTCCGGCCCAGTCAGACAACTCCCGCCCGGCACCAGACCCGGCATCCCGTTCAACCCGAGAAAACCCTGACGCCTTCGCGCCAGCTCAGCCGCCCCGCCCCTCAGCGGCCGCGGTAATTGAACAGGTCCGCCATCGCAGGCTCCGGCAACCCAGCACTCTTGCAGTGCGCCGCCACCGCAGCCAGCACCTTCTTCTGCGCACGCACCGTCAGCGCCCGGCCCTTCCGCGCCTTCTGCAACACCTTGTGCGTCAGCCCGCTCCCGTGCGCCGCCGCCACAATCGCATGGTTGTTCACTTCATGTCCGGTCAGAAACGCATCAATCGGCTGCGTACCCACTTCCATCACGGCACCTTCTTCTGTTTTCTCAATGTCACTCATCTCCTCCCTGCATTGCCTCCTTCCTCCCATTCGGCAAGCGTAGTCCCACACCATGTCCGCATCCCCTGTCGCCGTCTCCGCCAGCCGCACCGGCATCCTCCTCCCGGAACCCGGCGTCTGGCTCGACGCCCACCGCTCCGTCCCCTTCTCCTTCATCACTCACGCCCACAGCGACCACGTCGCGCGCCACGCCACCACCATCTGCTCCGAACCCACCGCCCGTCTCCTCCGCGATCGCTTCAATTACACAGGCAACCTCATCGCTCTCCCATGGGACACCCCATGGGAACACGCCGGCCACCGCTTCTCCCTCACCCCCGCAGGCCACGTCCTCGGCAGCGCCATGGTCTACGTCACCCGACTCTCCGACGGCGCTTCCCTCCTCTACACCGGCGACTTCAAACTCCGCGCCGGCCTCAGCGCCGAAGCCGCCAGACCCGTCCCCGCCGACTCCCTCATCATGGAATGCACGTTCGGCCAACCCCATTACGTCTTCCCTCCCTTCGACCACACCCGCGCCGCCATCATCGACTGGTGCCGCCACGCCCTCGATTCCGGCCAAACCCCAGTCCTCCTCGCCTACTCGCTCGGCAAAGCCCAGGAACTCCAGATGCTCCTCGGCGGTCTCCTCCCCGTCGCCGTCCATTCCTCCGTCGCCGCCATGAACCGCACCTACGAGGACCTCGGCTGGCCCCTCCCTCCATGGGAAACCATCTCCCCGGAAACCTCCGGCCGCGTCCTCATCATCCCCCCGTCCGCCTCCCGTCAGCAATCCCTCCGCAAACGCCAAAGACTCGTCTCCGCCATGGTCAGCGGCTGGGCCCTCAACTCCAGCGCTCGCTTCCAGTACCAATCCGACGACGCCTTCCCGCTCAGCGACCACGCCGACTGGCCAGACCTCCTCCACCTCGTCGATCTCGTCCGCCCTTCCCTCATCCTAACCACCCACGGCCCCGCCGCCGACTTCGCCTCAGCCCTCCGCTCCCGCGGCTGGAACGCATGGTCCCTCCTCGGCTCAGACCAACTCGAACTCTCCCTCGCTTCCCCCGCCGCTTCCCCACCCGACCCTGACACTTCCCCCGCCACGACTGCCCCCGCCTCACCTCCTTCCCCCACTAGCGAATTCTCCGCCTTCGCCGACATCTGCGACGCCGTCGCCGCCGCCCCCGGCCGCTCCGCCAAATCCTCGCTCCTCGCCCCATACCTCAACCGCCCCACCGACGCCGCCACCCTCGCCACCAGCATCCGCTTCCTCGCCGGCAAACCCGCCGCCACTCGCGACCAGCTCTCCAATCTCCAAACCGGCCCCGCCCTCATCCGTCAGGCCCTCATCGACGCCGCAGCCATCTCCCTCCCAGCCTACCGCGCCATCTCCCGCGCCCAGAACGACGCCGGACGCACCGCCTTCCTCGTCCTCGACGGCCGCACTTCCCCGCAACCATGGTCTCTCGCCGACGTCCAGGCTCTCTTCGACCAGCTCCTCTCCGCTAACTCCCCCTCCGCCCGCCTCGCCATCCTCACCAAAGCCTTCCGCTCCCTCTCCCCGCGCGAAGCCCAGTACGTCGTCAAAATCCTCACCGGCGACACCCGCCTCGGCCTCAAAGAAGGTCTCCTCGAAGACGCCGTCGCCAACGCCTTCAACACCCCACCCGAATCCGTCCGCTCCGCCCACATGCTCAATGGCGACCTCGGCACCACCGCCATCCTCGCCCGCGACGGCCGTCTCGACGACGCCTCCCTCGTCCCCTTCCAAGCCCTCAAACCCATGCTCGCCTCCCCGGTCGACTCCACTTCCTCCGCATGGGACCAGCGCCCAGCCCCGGACCACCCCGCCGGTCTCTGGCTCGAAGACAAATTCGACGGCATCCGCGCCCAGCTCCACGTCACCCCCACCAACGCCGCTCTCTTCTCCCGCGACCTCCGCAACATCTCCCGCGAATTCCCAGAACTCATCGCCGCCGCCTCCAGCTTCCCTGACCAGATCATCGCCGACGGCGAAATCATCGCCCCTGGCCTCTCCGGCCACGCCGACTTCGCCGCCCTCCAGAAACGTCTCGGCCGCCGCGAACCCGACCTCTTCCTAACCACCGACATCCCCGTCCGCTGCATCCTCTTCGACCTCCTCTGGCTCAACGGCAATTCCCTCATCCACCTCCCTCTCCAGCAACGCCGTCTCCTCCTCGACTCCCTCCAACTCCCCAAGGGCTTCGAACGCATCGCCGTCCGCTTCGCCTCCTCCCCCACCGACCTCGACCGCGCCTTCCTCGACGCCCGCCGCGCCGGCAATGAAGGCGTTATCCTCAAAGACCCCGAAAGCCCATACTCCGCCGGCCGCCGCGGCCGCTCATGGCTCAAACTCAAACGCTCCCCGCTCTCCCTCGACGTCGTCGTCACCGCCGTCCAGCAAGGCCACGGCAAACGTAGCCACCTCCTCAGCGACTTCACCTTCGCCGTCCGCGACCCCGCCGACGGTTCCCTCAAAAACATCGGCAAAGCCTACTCCGGTCTCACCGACGCCGAACTCGAATCCCTAACTGAACACTTCTCCCGCACCACCATCTCCACCGACGGCCGCACCCGCACAGTCACCCCCGACACCGTCCTCGAAGTCACCTTCGACGCCATCAACCCCAGCCGCCGCCACCCCAGCGGCTTCGCCCTCCGCTTCCCCCGCATCCGCGCCCTCCGCCACGACAAATCCCCGGACGACATCGACACGCTCACCGAAGCCGCCCGCCTCGCCGCGCTCTCCTCCCCTCTAACCTGAATCTCAGCCCCCACCCTTCCATGCACTCCCTCTCCTTCGCCGCCGTCTCAATCCTGGCACTCGTCACTAACGCCACCGCCGCCCCTGAATTCCGCGCCGGCGCCGCCCGCTCAGTCATCACCCCTCCGCTCGGTGCCGCCATGGCCGGATACTATCACTTCCGCGCCTGCGACGGGGTCCTCGACGACCTCCACGCCTCCGCCCTCGTCCTCGACGACGGCACTTCCCTCGCCGCCATGGTCACGCTCGACCTCATCGACGCCCCCCGCTCGCTCGTCGACGCCGTCCGCGCCCGCGTCGACGCCGATGGCGTCCTCCCCGGCACGAGCGTCATGATCTCCGCCACCCACGCCCACACCGGCCCTGTCCCCGGCAGGTTCCTCCGCACGCCGGACGCCCCCGACGCCTCCGCCACCGGCCCCGATTCCCCGCACGGCAAATACCTCGCCGCTCTCCCTAACCTCATCGCTGACGCCGTCCGCAACGCCGCCGCCGCACTCGCCCCCGTCTCCATCTCCTCCGTCTCCGGCGATTGCCCGGACACCGCTTTCTGCCGCCGCTTCTACCTCAAAGACGGCTCAGTCGCGTGGAACCCCGGCAAGCTCAACCCGGCCGTCATGCTCCCCACCGGCCCCACCGACCCCCAATCCCAGGCAGTCTTCTTCGAACCCCCTCACGCTCCCGGCACCCTCACCCCAGCCCTCGCCATCTACGCCAACTTCTCCATGCACCCGGACACCGTCGGCGGCTCCAAAGCCTCCGCCGATTACCCCGGTGCCCTCGCCCGGCTCCTCTCCGCCTATCACGGCAAGGACGCCATCACGCTCTTCGGCAACGGCACCTGCGGCAATCTCAACCACCTAGACGTCCACTGGAACCGCTCCCAGTCAGGCCCCGCAGAAGCCAACCGTCTCGCCACGCTCATCGCCGCCTCGCTCTTCCGCGCCGAAAAATCCCCGCGCCCCATCGCCCCCTTCCCCCTCAAGGTCCGCTCCGCCTCCGTCCCCCTCGCCGTCCCCTCGGTCTCCCCGGAACAATCCGAAATCGCCTCCCTCACCGTCTCCGGCAAACGCTCCACACCTCCCTCCTTCAACGATCTCGTCCACGCCAACCGCATCCTCGACCTCGCCCAACTCAACGGCCAACCCATCCCCGCCGAAGTCCAGGTCATCTCCCTCGGCAAGGACATCGCATGGGTCGCCCTCCCCGGCGAAATCTTCGCCGAACTCGGCCTCGCCCTCAAAAAACGCTCGCCCTTCCCAGTCACCATCATCACCACCCTCGCCAACGGCTCCGTCGGCTATGTCCCCGACCGCCGCAGCTACGCCGAAAAAGCCTACGAAGCTGAAAGCGCCCGCGTCGAACCAGGCAGCGGCGAACAACTCGTCGACGCCGCCATCTCCCTCCTCAACTCCCTCCACCAATCCCCCTGACCCACGCCCCTCCCATTTCCTGAATGCGCGGTTGCCCCTCCCCGCCCGAAAAGGAATCCTCCACGCCTCGCGCCCGCAGGCCCGTCGCCCGCACGCGCGCTCTCTAACCAAATACCATTCGTCTCACCCCATGAACCGCTTCTCGCTCCGCGCACTCACGGCCGCCGTGCCCGCGCTCATCCTCTCCATCGCCGCCCCCACACGCGCCGCTGAAGGCTGGACCGAAGATTTCGACAAAGCCAAGGAAACCGCCGCCAAAGACGGCAAAGACCTCCTCATCGACTTCACCGGCTCCGACTGGTGCGGCTGGTGCATCAAGCTCCAAAAGGAAGTCTTCACCAAGGACGGCTTCAAATCCACCGCCCCAAAGAACTTCGTCCTCGTCGAACTCGACTTCCCCCAACAGAAGGAGCAATCCAAGGAACTCAAGGAACGGAACGCCAAACTCCAGGAGGAATTCGGCATCGAAGGCTTCCCCACCATCGTCCTCGCTGACGCCAAAGGCCGCCCATACGCCAAAACCGGCTACCAGGAAGGTGGCCCCGACGCCTACCTCAAACACCTCGACGAACTCCGCCAGGTCCGCATCGACCGCGACGCCGCCTTCACCAAAGCCAAATCCGCCGAAGGCCTCGAAAAAGCCAAGCTCATCGCCGCCGCCCTCGACAAGCTCGACGCCGACGTCGTCACCAAATTCTACAAGGAAGAAACCGACGAGGTCATCGCTCTCGATAAGGACGACTCCCTCGGCCTCAAGAAGAAGCGCGACACCGCCGGCAAAATGGACGCCCTTAACAAGGAACTCGAAGCCCTCGGCACCAGCGGCAAACTCAAGGAATTCGAAGCCCGCATCGACAAGTTCATCGCCGACGAAAAACTCGAAGGCGAAGAAAAACAACAGATGCTCATGCAGCGTCTCCAAGTCTACGGACCTGACCGCCTCGACGCCGCCGACAAGCTCATGGACGAGGTCGTCGCCGTCAAACCTGACAGCGACACCGCCACCCAGGCCAAGGCCATCAAGGAACGCATCGTCGAAATGAAGGCCCAGGTCGAAAAATCCCAGAAGGAAGCCCCGGCCGAAAAGGACGCTGCCGACGCCCCCGAAGAAAAGGAAGAAGCTCCCGCCAAAAAGGGCAAGTAATCTCCCCACTCTCTCTCCCAAGGGCACCGCTGCACCCACGCAGCGGTGCCCTCTTTTTTTGTCCCCAACCCCTCACCACCGCCCCCGGTGTGGTCCGTCTTACAGATGGTGTCTTCTGGACGAGGGATTTTTTCCGAGTCCACGGCGCGAGGAGGGCGCGAATCAGGATTCGCAACCGACGAGCAACACAGGAATCGGGAAAAAGACCCGTCCCCCACCCTCCGCAGAGCGGCTGAATCCTCCTTCCTGCCAACAAAATCAGAAGATACCATCTGTCAGACGGGCTGCACTAGTCTTGCACCATCCCGCCCGCTCCCCCATAATCCCTCCCATGAACCGACGCTCCTCCGCCGCCGTCCTCGCCGCCGCCCTCTGCCTCATCTCCCACTCCCCCGCCCAGACGCCCCTCGACTTCTTCCTCACCGACCCCGCCCTCTGGAAACTCGCCCCCGCCGAACTCGAAGTTCGGCTCGCTCCCCTCGGCTACAAAGCCGCCACCCCAGCCGACGGCTCCGCCACCCTCGGCGACCCGCGCGACCTCATGAAACTCAAGGCCCAGCTCGCCCCCGGTCTCCCCGTCTGGAATGTCAAGCTCGCCCCCTCCACCACTCTCCGCCGCGCCACCATCTCCCTCCTCCCACCTCCCACCGTCGGCACCCCACCCACCAAATCCGAATTCCGCGCCACCTCCAAATCCGCCGCCGACTTCATCCAGAAATCCCTCCGCTCCCAACCCAAACCATGGATCATCGACTACGCCAACCCCGGCCGTAAAACCGAATGCCTCCGCTGGACCTCCGACTCCCTCCAGGTCGTCCTCACTTCCTCCGCCCTCGACTCCGGTACCTTCACCCCGGAACGGCTCGACCTCAAAATCATGCCCGCCGCCGCTCCCGGCACCCCTCCTAACGCCAAACCCGCCGCCCCCACCCCGGACCGCACCACCGGCACCATCAAGCTCTCCGGCATCCCCGGCTTCAACCCGTGGCCCGGCCATCCGCCCGACTGGGCCGTCGTCGAACAAGCCCTCTGGGCCCTCGGCAAATCCTCCGACCGCAACGCCATCCTCGAATACTCCGACCTCGGCCCCTCATGGCCAGGCAGCTTCTGCCCAGCCATCGACCACGTCACCCGCGCCTCCCTAGCCAAACCCATCGTCCTCGTCCCCGAAATCCACGCCGCCCACGAGGCCGCCAAACTCGCCACCGCCTGCCAGGCCGCAGCCAAAAAAATCGGCCAACCCGCCCCCCAGACCGTCCAGAACCTCCTCGACATCCACCCCGAAGTCCTCCGACTCGCCCGCGCCAGCCAACCCCAGACCGCCCTCCTCTCCGCTGCCATCCGCAAAGCCCTCGACGCCGGCCAACCCATCCTCTGGCTAGGCTGGCGCGGCCTCTACCAGGAAACCCCCGAAACTCCCGAAAAACCCACCCCAGCCATCCGCCTCATCTCCGGCCTCGACCCACGCAACGGCCGCGTCCTCTTCACCGCCACCACCGGCCAACCCGACGGCGACATGGCCACCTCCGACGCCCTCGCCTCCTCCTTCCAAATCATCGCCCTCTCAAAATAACCCCCACCCCTCACTTCCCTCCCCACAAGCCCCCTCTCCCAACAAGCAGCCGCAGGCTCTGGACTGCTGTGAGGCATCACAGCTCTCTCTCGCGCACGGAGTGCGCCTACCCGCCCCTCTCTTCCGCGCCAACGGCGCAACCCATACCAGCCTGGGGCATCGCCCCAGGTAAACCACAAACGAACACACCAAGCCCTGAAAGGGCGCGATATGACAACCCTCCGAACCAGCGCGCCGCAGGCTCTGGACTGCTGGGAGAATCACAGCTCTCCCCGCGCACGGAGTGCGCCTACCAGCCCCTCCGAACAAGCCCCCTCCGACCCAGCCCCTCTCCCTTCAAGCCCCTGGGAGCGCTGAGCCCCAGCTCGGCGTTCTCCGAACTCGCCTCCCTCTCAACAAGCAGCCGCAGGCTCTGGACTGCTGTCAGAATTACAGCTCTCCCTGCGCACGGAGTGCGCCTACCCGCCCCTCCGAACAAGCCGTTCTCACTTCAAACTTCCCTCCCCCTCTCTCCCAACAAGCCCTTCACACTTCTCCCTCCCCTCCCCCACCCCCGCCCCGTGTCCCATCGGGACACCGTATACCAGCCCAGAGCACCGCTCTGGGTACACCATCACCACCACCACCCGCGTTCTGTAGGAACGCCGTATACCAGCCCAGAGCATCGCTCTGGGTGCACCACCACCACCACCACCTGTCCGTTCCCTCCGCTCCGCCCACCTCAGAAAAAACCCAACGCTCCAACGCACCGCCTCACACTCGTCGGCCACCGCCCCGAGTCCCTCCATTCTTGCCAACACCTCCTCGAGAGTCCTACCCGGCCTCTCACTCGCAACTGTGAATGCACGCATGCACCATGTGCGGCGGACCTCCAATTGGAATCTTGATGACCCCGGCCTCGGCACCACCTTGCTCATCAGCAATGCCAAAACACCATGGAAAATCCTTGCCGATTCTGTTGGTTCGGATATTGTGAGCGAGGTGCAGTTATATCCATTGAATTTCAGGTCGTTGGAAGAAAAAGGCTCCCAGCCGAACGCCCCTTATGCAAATGGATATTCCACCAGATATAGTAAAATAATAAACTATCGACAAATCCACAAATCACTTCACCCTAAATAATAAACATTACACCATGATACCAATCGGAATTATTACCGCATATTACGGAGACGAACGGACGTTTGATGCCACTGGTCCTTGGCTCATTTGCGATGGCTCTGCTATCAGCCGGACGCAATATCCGGATCTGTATAATCACCTGGTAAGAATAAATCCTGATCTAAAGATTGACAGCGAAAGGTGCACAATTCCCGACTTCAGAGGGATGTTCCTTAGAGGACATGATGATGGGCGAGGAATAGACCAAGATCGGGTTCTTGGCACAACCCAGCAAAGTGCTCTTGAGAAACAGAATGCAAATATTAGTGTTCCAAGTCCAGTCGGACCAGGCAGCTCGAGGGGACTAGATGGTGGCACTCTGATGTTTGTTCGGGGAGAGATCCAGAAACTCATTACATTTGGCTCAGCGAAGGAGACAAGACCCGTCAATGTCGCGGTGAACTGGATCATCCGAGCAAAACCATAATCAACAAGCCGCTCCACCCAACGGCGAGTAAAGGTCCAGTTTGAATTTTGGATTTCTTACCCGTCGTGGATAAGCCAGACGTTCGCCCGACTCCGATACCGCCCCGCGAGCGGCGAAACCAATCTCCATGTCAAGATCACCATCACATTCACCTTCACCATCTCAGTCGTAAGTGCATTCCTGAGTCTCTTCAGATTACTCTGGAGGGCCATTATGAACACGATTGATACCATATCACACATGTTGTGGAGTGCAGCGCTACTGGGGAGACCGTCAGGGGTGCATTTCCGTCATGCGAGTTGGGGCGGTGCGAGTTTTGTTGATTGACGGAGGAGCTAGCGCTTATGGGGGTTCGATCCCTCCACTCCCCACCATTTTCTATATCACATTATGACCTTAGATCAGATCATCGCATGCGTTCGTGGCACCGAGGAGTTTAAAGCCCTCACTACATCTCTGAAGGCAGCCTTACGCGCAGGAGACCACAGCCTCTTGTCTGGGTGTCTTGATCAACGGATTGCGTCACTGGAGACGATTGATGCAACGAGAGCTGATTCCGTCCGTGCAGTTCTGATCGCGCTGAACAACCTGTGAGAACGCAACCAAGGCCTAACATTCAATGGTGCATCGCTGCGATGAACGCGCCAGCCAATGCCCCTTGGATTGAACAGGCCCGGCAATGGCACCCGGGACGATCTCTTGCGCCTTGTGTTTGGCGCGCGTGCCCTGATTTGCCCATTGATCGCTGATTTCAGGCGGTTCGCGGGCCCTTGATGGGCGGGCGCGCGACGGGGCAGCCCCAAGCCGTCTGCCCGGAAAGTCCACGCCCATCAAACGCGGAGCCACCGCCGGGACTGTCGAAAACAGGGCGGAAGACCGTTACCGTCTCAGCGATACACATCGGACTGAGGGTTCGCGGGTGAGGTTCCCGCGGATGATGGCTGCATGATTCAGTCCACTGTTTCCGAACGGTCGGCGCGTTGGCGCGGTCTGCTGGCA
>CANHUG010000073.1 GCA_947462995.1 Verrucomicrobiales bacterium
AGGTAGCGCGTTGCTTCAAGACTCAGACTTTCACTGGTTTGTTTCATAAGCGCATCAGCGCACGGACTGCTGTGAGCCATCACAGCTCTCCCTGCGCACGGAGTGCGCTACCCGCCCCCCCAAACACGCCCCCTCCGAACCAGCCTTCCTAATTTCCAACTTCTCACTTCTCACTTCTCACTTCTAACCTCTAACTTCCCCCCTCACGGATTCGTCGCCCCCACCGCCTTCAAATCCTCGCGGAACTTCTCCACCTTCGCTCGCCACGGCTCCGGTATCTTCGCCACCTCCGCCTCCGTCCCGCAAGGCCCGCGAAACTGCAGCGTCCCCGCCCGGTCATGCACCTCCACCATCTGCCCGCCACCAGATCCGTAAATCTTCAGCTTCCCGCTAACATCCTCCTTCACCGCCCACGATCCCTCACGCTCCAACTCCCCAGCCGCCAGCGGCCCGGGCTTCCCTCCAGCCCCACGCTCCCCAATCAGCATCCGGTGCACCGCCGCCGTCGCCGCCGCATCCCCGGACAACCTCCCGAACAACTCCTCCAGCCGCCGCCGGTGCTCCGGCGAATCCACTGACGCTGCCTCCGACGCCACCGGAATCTCCATCGCCGCCAGCTTCACCGCCGCCGACATCTCCTTCCCCCGACGCAACCACGTCAGCTTCACATCATCCCCAGCCTTCCGCGGCGACACCGCACGCCGGATGTCCTCATCAGAAATCACATCCTTGTCGTCACACCGGAATAGCAAATCATTCGCCAACAGCCCCGCTGCCTCCGCCGGACTCCCCGGCAGCACCCGCGCCACCATCAGCCCGAGGCCCTCCTCCAACGGCGTCTGTGCACGCACATCAGACCGAACCGGAGCCAGCAGCAAACCCAGCGCCACCCGCGTCTCTATCACCGGAGCCACCGGCACCTTCTCGCCAGCCGCAGTCCCATCCGCCCCAGCACCGCCAGCCACTGTCATCAGGGCCGTGCACTGAAGCCATCCTGCGGCGACACGAAGCCGCCACCACGCTGAAGTCGGGGCAACCATAACAATCGTCAGGGAAAAAATCTCAGCGGTACGACGCCGGCAGCAATACCCGCTGCTGCCGTGGAATACTCATCCGAATCAGCGAGTTGTCCCGCGGATTCCGCCACTCATGATGCTCCGTCTGCTCCAGCTGATACTCCATCATCGGCGCAGGCTCGTTGATCAGCAGCACTCCAGACCCGTCCACCAGCCGGTACTCACTCCGCGGCGGCATCGGCACCCACGAGATCGGCGCATGCCCCGGACGCGCTTCCTCAGCAGACCGGATCCCACCCGCCACCGACCCATTATCCACCGGCCGCTCCGCTGACGGCAGCACAAACACCGCCGCCGCTGCAGCCGCCGCCGTCGGCACTCCCACCCGTCGCCACGGAAACTGCCCAGCAACCACACGATTCACTCGCCCAGCCACTGGCACTTCCACCTCGCCAGCCACCTCACGGGCCAGCATCTCACTCAACGCCCGCTCCGGAGCAATCGGTGAAAGCGAACGCAACTCGCGCTCAATCTGGAGCAGCCCGGCATCCATCGGTTCGGAAAACTCGGAATTCATGACAACTTTGCAGGGGTTAGGGTGCGGCGCAGGCGCTCCAGCGCATATCGGTAACGGCTCGCAGCCGTGTTCATCGGAATATCCAGCGTCTCCGCAATCTGCTCGAACGTCAGATCTCCCCAGATCTTCAGAATGATCACTTCCTTGTAATAATCAGGCAGGGTCTGAATCGCCTTCTCAATCTGCTGCGACCGCTCGTCCTGCTCCAGCGAATCCTGAAACCACACAATGTGCCCGGGCTCATCCATCTCCATCGCCCGCGTCTCCCGGTTCGCCCGCCGGATGTTCTTCCGCGCCTGATCAATCGCCGATCGCCGGATCTGCGTGAACGCTCCCGCCAGACACGGCTCGTTCGCCCCATCCTCCGCAGTGTCAATCATCCCGCTCTTCCACAACCGCACCATCGCCTCCTGCAGCACATCCTCCGCATCCTGCTCGGTCCTCGTCTGCTGACGCGCAAACAGCAGCAATCGCTGCCCATGTGTCGTGAACCACTGCTTCCATGAAGAAGCGGGCGGAGGGGTGTTCGCAGACATGTTTCAGTGGGGTTCGGTGGTTTCTTACCTACACCCAATTCAGCGCCACGCCATCCCCCTTTTGTCTCAGCTTTTCCCCAGCCTCACCCTCCCGCCGCCTTCCGGTACACCGCCTCCACCTGCTCAGCCGTCCGACCCCAGTCAAACCGCCCCGCATTCGCCAACCCGCGCTCCCTCATCCTCCCAGCCAATTCCCTCGATCCAGCCAACTCGCCCAGCGCCCGCGCCATCCCCTCCACGCTCTCAGGATCCACCACCAGCGCCGCGTCCCCGATCACTTCCTCCAGCGCCCCACGAGAACTGCTGATCACCGGCGTCCCGCACGCCATCGCCTCCACCGGCGGCAACCCGAACCCCTCAAACAAACTCGGATACACCATCGCCTCCGCCCCGCGGTACAACGCCGGCAACCCCCCATCCGGCACAAACCCCAGAAACCGGATGTCCCCCGCACAATCGGCCGCCGCCGCCGCCGCCCGAATCGCCTCCGCCCCGTGCCAGTCCCCGCCCCCAAGCGCCAGCAGCCAATCCGACCCAGTCTCCCGCTTGAACGCCGCAAACGCCTCAATCAGCCGCACATGGTTCTTCGCAGGATGCTCCAGCCTCGAAACATAAAGAAAATACGGCCGATCCAACCCGTGCCGCCGCGCCACTTCCTCCCGGTCCATCCCAGCATCCCCAGGCCGGAACCGCTCGTGATCAATCCCATTGTGAATCACATGCTGCCGACTCTCCGGGATCCCGAAAAACCGCTCAATGTCCCGCGCCGTACACCGGCTCACCGCAATGATCTCCTTCTGCCGCCGCGCCAAAGTCTTCACCACCACCCGCCCGTAAAACATCCGCGCCACATCGTACTTCCCCCTCACATGAAACGGCGCAAGGTCATGAATCGTCCCCACCGTCGGACACGGCGCCCGCCTCACCAGTCGCCGGTAACTCGGCACATGCAGCACATCCAGCTTCATCTCCCCAGCCAACCGCGGCAATTCCACCTGGTGCCACAAAATGTTCTTCACCGGCGGAGCCGCACGCCGCGGCACCGGCACCACCCGACACCCCCCAGCCGCATAATCAAACAACCCCAGCTCATCCTCCAGCGCAAACACCGTCAAATCCACCCGCCCACCGCGCACCAGCTCCCGCACCAGCGAAAACACATACTGCGCCACCCCGCTCTTCCCACCCTGAATCATCGTCGCCGTCAGTCCCACTCTCATGCCCGTCCAAGGTTCATTTTCTCCGCCAGCACCACCGCCGATTCCACATCCGCCGCAATCGTGAAAAACCCTCGCAACTTCATCAGATCCAAGGTCTTCAGCAACTCCACCGTCGGCCCCGCCAGTATAAACGCCCCTCCCCGCTCCCGCGCCATCCGCGCAAACCGGATCAACCTCCCAGTCCCCGTGCTGTCGACAAACACCGTCGCCGTCGCATCCGCAATCAACGTCGACCCAACCCCAGCCTCCGCCTCCGCCCACAACCCTCCATCCCACGCCGCCAACGCATCCAACCGCTCCGGCAAAACCAGCACCGTCATCCCCTTCCCACCCTTCTCACCCTCATCGCCACCCGCCACCACCGAAACCACTCCGCTCCTCGGTCGCATCGTCAGAAACTGCCTCACCAACCCAGGCCCCACCACACGAATGTCCTTCCAGTACCGCCCCGCCAACCGCTTCGGCTCCTGCATCACCCGGTAAACCCACTCCAACCCAGTCTTCCGCATCCACACCGGCGCCCGCTTCACAGCCCCAGCCAGAAAATCAATCGTCGCTCCCACCCCCACAGCCACCGGCACCCCAGCCTCCCGGTAATTCCTCGCCAGCCACTTCTCCTGCTTCGGACACCCAAACGACACAAACAGAATGTCCGCACGCGCCTCCCGTATCCTCCGGCAAATGTCCGCGTGATCCATCTCCTCCAACGGCGCAAACGGCGGCGAATACCTCCCCGCCACCTCCAGCGCCGGCCACCGCTCCCGAACCTTCTCCAGCGCAGTCCCCAGCACTTCATCCCGCCCACCCAGAAAATACACGCGATACCCCTGCCCTGCCGCCAGATCCAGCAGCAACGGCACCAGATCACTCCCAGCCACTCGCTCCGGCAGCGCATCCCCCAGCAATCGCGACATCCACACCAGCGGCGTCCCGTCACAAACCACCAGATCCGCATCCACCAGAATCCGCCTCAACCCCTCATCCTCCTGCACTTGCGCCAGAAAATCCACATTCGCAGTCGCCAGCAGATGCGGCCTCCCCTCCTCTATCATCTCCCTCACAATCCCAAGCGTCTGCTCCACACTCACCTGATCAAACGGTACCCCCATCATCACAATAGGAGGTGCCAACCGCCCAGCCCATGGACGCTCCCGAATCTCCTGCTTTCTCATTACTGATTTACTCATTCGACACACTCCTAGTCCTCAACTAGTTCTGCACACAATCAAGTCCCGAACGCTCGCCACGCACCGTGACCTCCACCGACTGGATCAAGCTGGCCGTCATCCTGCCCCTCTTCTTCGGACTCGGGCCAGCCCTCGGCATCGCCATCAAAGACCGCCCAGTCGCTCAGCGCCGTCTCTTCGGCCTCATGTGCTTCATGACCATCAACGGTCTCTTCTCCGCAGGCAATTGGGCCCTCACCCTCGCCTCCGTCGAACAATACCGCGGCCACGCCAAAGGCTACCACTTCTACTTCAATCACATCTGCGCCATCGCCCTCATCACCGCAGCATGGCTCCGCGACCGCGCCTCCTTCCGCTGGTTCCCTCCAGGCATGATTCTCTACGCCCTCTTCGTCATCACCTGTTCCCTCTCCATCGCCAACGCCCCACGCCCAGACTACACACTCATGGCCATCCACAAAATGGCCTTCTTCGCTCTCATCGCCATCGCCTCCTTCCACTGGCTCCGTTCCCCCGCAGACATGCAGTTCTTCCTCAGCATCATGGGCTTCACCATGTGCTGGCAGGCCTTCGTCGGCCTCAAAATGAAATACCTCGGCGGCATCTACCAGGTCCGCGGCACCTTCGAGCACCAAAACCCGCTCGCCATGTACTCGGTCATGATCGCCATGCCCTTCCTCGCCGCCGCCCTCGGCCCAGCCTTCCGCGGCCGCAACTGGTGCACCGCAGGCTTCATCGCCTGCGCCATCCTCGTCCAAAGCGCCCTCTCCCGCGCCGCCCTCGTCATGTTCGCCGGCGGCACCATCATCGTCGCTCTCGTCAGTCTCCTCGAAAAACCCACCCGGCGCCGCCTCGGCATGCTCGCCTCCATGACCGCCGTCGGCGCCCTCGGCCTCACCCTCACCCTCGATACCATCGTCTCCCGCTTCGGCGACCGCGGCAATATCCCCAGCGCAGAACTCCGCGTCGTCCTCAACGTCGCCGCCCGCCAGATGGTAAATGACCACCCACTCGGCATCGGCTGGAACAACTACGCCCTCTGCATCAATCCACCCTTCCCCTACGCAGAGTTCGTCAACAACTGGACCCGCGGCCGCGACATGCGCGTCGATGAGGAAAAACCCAACGCCCCAGTCGAAAGCCACTACTTCCTCCTCATCGGCGAAAACGGCTTCCCCGGCCTCGTATCATGGCTCCTCCTCATCACCGTCGGCCTCTGGCGCAACCTCCGCGCCTTCCTCTCCTTCCCACACTCCTTCGAACGCTGTCTCTCCCTCGGAATCGCCACAGGCTGCACCCTCAATTACGTCCAGAGCGCCTACGAACGCGTCCTCACACAACCTCGCAACCTCATGCTCTGGCTCATCATCTTCGGCCTCACCGCACGTCTCGAAATCCTCCGCAGAAACCCCGCCCCCTCTCCTTCCCCTTCCCCTTCCCCTTCCCCTTCCCCTTCCCCCTCTCCTTCCCCTTCCCCACCAGATCCCCTCCCTCCCTCCCCACCCCACATCCCCTCCCAACGGCCCGCCCCCGCCAGCACCCCCGCCACACACCCCATCCCCACCACCCATCCCGCCTTCCCGCCTCCACCATGGGCCCACCCCTGACTCCGTGAACCCCTCCGCTCACAACAAGGATCATCCAGCCCAACCGCTCCCCACCCCAGCCTTCGCCGGAGATGGCGTCCTCCCCCATTCCCAAGGCTTCCCAGCCCCTCTTCCCCCTCCACCTCGCCTCCGCAGGCTCGCCAGATTCGCCGTCCCAGCCTTCCTCGCTTTTTGCCTCGCCGTCGCCGCCACCGCATGGCATCGTGGTCAGCAGTCTCGTATCATCATCGTCAACGAATGCAAGGACCACCTCCCAGCCCTCTCCCTCTTCGTCGGCGGGCAGTCCTTCACCGTACCCCCTCTCGACCCCGAAGCCTCCTACCGCTGGGTCCTCCCCGCCAACACCGCCCCAGCCCCTGTCTCCCTCCGCACCCCCGACATCCCCGACTCCCCCTCATGGAACTGGGAAAGCCCACCCATCCCCCCAAACAGCGGCTCCCGCATCATCCTCCACCTCTGGGACGACGGCTCCGTAGACGTCTCCTCCAATCGGTCCGTCTGGGCCGTCCTCAGCGGTGAATAACACCCCCACACCCCTCACCCCCATGCCCGACTCCGCAACCCTCCGCATCGGCATCATCGAAGATGACCGCTTCACAAAAACCATGCTCGAAAAGCTGGTCTCCAAACAGTCAGACTTCATCCTCGCAGGCTCATGGTCCACAGGCGAAGACGCCCTCCCCGAACTCGCACAACTCTCCCCCGATGTCGTCATCGTCGACCTCGAACTCCCAGGCATCTCCGGCGAAGACTGCCTCCGCGCCCTCTCCGCCATGCTCCCCGCCACCGCCCTCGTCGTCCTCACCGTTCACAGCGATCCCGAACGCGTCTTCTCCGCCCTCCGCGCCGGCGCTAACGGCTATCTCGTCAAAGGCGCTCCCCCTGCCGAAATCATCGCCGGCCTCCGCGCCGCCAGATCCGGCGGCTCCCCACTCAGCCCGGACGTCGCCACCATGGTCATCAAGGCCTTCCGCAAAGGCCCAGCCCAGCCCTCAAAACCCGCCATCCCCCTCCCGTCCCTAACACCTCGCGAACGCCAGATCCTCGACCGCCTCGCCAAGGGCCTCGTCCCCAAGGAAGCCGCCGCAGAACTCAACATCAGCTACGAAACCCTCCGCGACTACCTCAAACAGATCTACCGCAAGCTCCAGGTCCGCACCCGCACCGAAGCCGTCCTCCGATACCTCGACGCCGGCAGAAGATGATCTTCCACCCAACTGAGGGGCTTTCCACAGCCATACCCTGCTCCAATTTCCACCCATGACCAGCCACCCTGTATCCCTGAAATTCAACCTCACCCTCGGCCTCACCGCCGCTTTCCTCGCCGCCGCCTCCCCAGTCGCCGCACAGAGCGCCGACAGAGCCAAACTCGAAGCCGATCCCGCCAAACTCGAAGAACAAGCCAAACTCGCAGAAATGGCCAAACTCGAAGAAATGGCTAAAGCCGAATACCAGGCCAAACTCGAAGAAGAACAGGCCAAGGCCGAATCCCAGGCCAAACTCGAAGAAGCCAGAGCCGCAGACAAAACCGTCTTCGCCGGCGAAAAATCCCCAGTCCAGTCTTCCGCCAATCCCTTCAAACTCGATATCGTCGCTCCAGTCATGGCCGCCGCCTCGGACGAGACCTCCACTGCCTTCCAGAAGGAAACCCTCCCAGGCCTCAGCGAATACCTCCAGAAAACCCTCGGAGATAAGGTCGCCGGCGACGACTCCCGCCTCCTCCTCGACCCCTCCAAACTCAAACTCCAGGAAAAATCCGACGTCCGCGTCTACTTCCTCGGCGGAGAAACTAAATACAGCAATACCCTCGGATTCAATACCACAGGCTCCGGCGTCTTCAGCGGTAATCCCCAACTCATCTTCCCCGACGCCACCAGCGCCGTCTCCACCTACGACCCAGCCAACGACCCCAAACGCTCCAGCTCCGCCCCCCTCGCCCCCGGCGACTTCGTCAACCTCGGCCGCATGGACGCAGGCACTCTCCTCGACTTCTTTCTCATCTCCAATGGCGCCAACGGCGGCTCCGACGTCTTCTCCACCAACCCTTCCGCTAACAAAGACGGCATCAGCCACGCCATCGCCTTCGCCTACTCCATGGCCAACAGCCCATTGCTAGTCATCGGCTTCGAAGACCTTTACAGCTGGGACGGCGCCGACCGCGACTTCAATGACCTCCTCTTCGCCATCGATATCAGGCCCGTCGACCCCCGCGACTTGACCGCCACCCCGGAACCTGCCATGGCCACCACCCTCTTCGGCCTCCTCGGCCTCGCCATGCAGCGCCGGGCCCGCCGCTCTACTGCCACTTCATGAAAATCCGGCGCCTTCCGCTCTGGTTTGCCCTCACTCTCGCGCTCGGCGCCTCCGCCTTCGGCGCATTCAAATGGTGGCGCTCCACCGCCATGCAGCGCAGCGCTTCCGTTGCCCTCGACGAAGCCAGATCCGCCCTTGAGCAGGGCAAACCAGCGGAAGCCATCGCCGCCATCGACCGCGCCGGCCCAGCCACACGCTCCTCCAAAGACGCTCAGGACCTCGAAGTCACCGCCGCCGCCAGCGCCATGCACTCCGCAAGGCTCCTCGCCATCTGGGACCGGGAACCTCAGCGCATCATCGCCCACGAACCAGCCGCACTCCTCGTCCACCGTTCCCTCGCCGCACGCGGCGCCACCGAACCGGCCGCCGCCGTCGCCGCCGCATGGCGCGACAAGTCTCCTCATCCAGCCTCGTGGACCCTCGCCGAAGCCGACGGCCTCATCGCCAACGCCAAAGGCCCGGACGCCCGCATCCTCCTCGACGCCGCCAAAAACTGGAACCCCGCCGACGAAGCACAGCGCCTCATGCGCCTCGCCATCCTCAAGGCCCCCAACGACATGGCAGCCGCATGGAAGGAACTCGGTAACGCCTACTCCCTCGACCCAAAAAACGCCGACGTCAGATCCTTCCGCGGCCAGATCATGGAAGCCCTCGGCCGCTGGCCAGACGCCCGCGTCGAATACGTCGCCGCTCTCGTCGCTGAGCCAGACAACGCCCTCCGCAGGGACCAGCTCGCCCAATTCTACATCCGCTGCGGCGACTTCGACCACGCCATCCCCACATGGCTAGATGTCACCGAAGACCGCTCCGCCGGCTTCATGGAAGTCAAAGGCCGCTTCTGGGCACGTGTCGTCAACCCAGCCCTCGCCTCCAGTTCCCCCATCCACTGGCAAAATAAAGGCGGCGCATGGAGCGTCGCTCTCGACGCCATGGAACTCGCCCCCCCAGGCCACTGGATCGCCCCCACAGACTCCACACACACCAGCGCTCTCCGCATGCACGGCGAAGTCTGGTGGCTCAATCTCCTCGACCTCCTCCAGTCCGGCAACGAAACCGACGCCTCCACCTCCCTCGCCGCTCAGCCTCCCATGGCCACCAATATGGCCCCGGAACTCTCCGCCGCACTCCGCACCATCCTCGCACTCCGCGCCGAACGATCCCTCGAAAGCATCGTCTGGCCACCCCCACCACGCGGATCCTCCAGCCCGGCATGGTTCGAACAACTCCGCGCCCTCACCGTCGCAGCACGCGCCTCCACCTCCACTGACACCCCAGCCAACCTTAACGTCGCACGCCACCCCGCCGCCATCGCCCTCACCTTCGCCGTCGCCGGCTGGCGCGAAGCCGCCCTCCGTCTCCACCCATGGGACACCACAGACGGCCTCCCGGACGACATGACCTACACCATCTCCATGTGCCACCGGCTCAACCGTGGCCCCGCCGCCGCAGCAGCTCTCCTCAGAAACGCCTCCTCCCCTCTCCTCAACGGCCTCGCCGCAGAATGCCTCATCGCCAGCGGCAAAATCCCCGATGGCCTCAAACGCCTCGCATCCACCGCCTCCGACAACTCCGACGCAGGCCGCCGCGCCGCATGGCTCCTCTGCCTCGCCTCCCTCGAAAAACGCGACTTCCCCACCGCCGCCGCCACGCTCGCCTCCTCCCCAGGCTTCAAAGAATCCCTCCCCGGTAAGGAAATCGCCGCCAAACTCGCCCTCGCCACCGGCAAAACCGCCGAAGCCTCCGCCCTCTACAAAGAAGCCGCCGCCGCCGGCTCCCCGGAAGGCGCCACATGGATCCTCCGCGAGGCCGTCAAATCCGGTAACCTCGACGCCGCCAAGGAAGCCTCCATGGACCTCCGTGAACTCCTCCCCGACGTCATGCAGACCCGCGACAACCAACTCCAGCTCCCCGCCGCACCCGCTAAATGAACGGCCGGGACGCCATCGCCGCCGCCGCACTCGTCACCTCAGGTTCCGTGCTCTGGTGGCGCGCGGTCCACCAGGGCGACATGTCCATCGCCGACGCCGCCCCCCTCCTCATCGCCTTCCCCCTCGCATGGCATCTCGGCCAGCCATGGTCATTCGCCCGCCAACGCCCATGCTCATGGCCCGCCCTCGGCGCAGCCATCGCCAGCATCGCCCTCGGCGAATCCCTCAGCTTCCCGTTCCTCAGCGGCCTCGGCTGGATCCTCGCCGTCGCCGCCTCCGGCCTCCTCCACAGTCTCTCCTCCATCCCCCCAAGGCGGCTCCTCATCCTCCCTCTCCTCGGCTTCCCATGGCTCGTCGGCGCCGGCGGGCTCGGCTGGTACTTCCGCCTCTCCGCCGCATGGATCGCTGAACTCTCCTTCTCCGCCGCAGGCTTCGCCCTCACCCGCGAAGGCACCCAACTCTCCATCCAGGGCGAGCCACTCGCAGTCGAAGCCGCCTGCGCCGGCCTCGGCTCGCTCCAGGCCATGCTCCTCGCAGGCTCCGCCGCCGCCCTCCTCGAACTCGGCCGCTCCCGCCGCTTCTGGCTCGCTCTCCCCATCCTCGCCGCTGCCGCATGGCTCGGCAACACGCTCCGCGTCCTCCTCCTCTCCGCCGTCACCCTCAGCTCCGGCCACTCCTTCGCCACAGGCTGGTTCCACAATGTCTCCGGATGGGCCGTCCTCGCCGCCATCTTCGCCGCCTGCCTCGCCCTCTTCCGCTCATGGGCCTCCCCAACCCATCGCACCACCACCACCGTCATCACCTCGCGCCCCACCACACCGCCATGATCCGCGCCCTCACCAGCCCGGCAGGCCTCACCCTCACGCTCGCCACCCTCGCCGCCTCACCCTCCCTCACAGACGCCTTCCTCCACGCCCCACTGGAACGATTCTCCATCCTCTCCTTCCTCATCTGGCTCGCCCCGCTCGTCCTCCTCCTCTCCAATCGCCTCAAATTCACAGCCAGCCACCCGTCCCGCTCCTCCACACTCGTCGCCCTCGCACTCCTCTCCCTCACCGCCAGCGCCCTCCTCTCCATCCACGCCCTCGCCCACACCGCCCTCGCCCTCGCCCTCGCCGCGCTCTGCCACGCGCCCCACCTCCGCCTCGCCCTCTGGCTCGTCGCCGCCCTCGCATGGATGCCAGCCTCCGGCTGGCTCACCGCCACATGGCCCGCCGCCGCCGCCATCCGCCTCGCCATCGCCTCCCTCGGCGCTCTCGCCCTCCTCCTGCCGCCTCCCCCAAAGCCGCCCCAGCACAGCACCCTCGCATGACCGCTCCAGATCCCCAGTCCCAAGCTCCAGCAGCCAACCCATCCTCATCACGCAGGATCCTCCTCTACGGCGTCGCCATCACTGCCCTCATCATGGCCGCCGCCTCCTTCATCCCTCTCACCGACGCCTCCGCCAGACTCAACGCCTTCCCCCTCAAAGGCGCTCGCTACGCCAGCCGCGAAATCCCTCTCGACCCCGCAGAAATCCCCGTCATCGGCCCCGCTCGCTGCATCAAACGTCTCTGCCAGACCCCCACCCAACGCGTCCTCATCTCCATCATCGACGGCACCAGAAACCGCCACGCCATGCACGACCCCGAATACTGCTTCCGCGGCTCGGGTTGGCTCTCCACCGAACGCCACTCCTTCGCCATCCCCGGCGGCACCGCCTGCCGCCTCGAACTCAAAAAAGATTCCCTCGCCTCGGAAGCCCTCTTCTGGTTCTCCAACGGCCAATCCCGCCACAGCTCCCCTGCCAAGGTCTGGCTCCAGTCCGCCGCTCGCCGTCTCTCCTTCGGCCTCGGCGGCCCCGCCCCGGTCCTCATCCTCATCTCCCCAGCCATCCCCGGCACCCCCATCAACTGGCAGACCCTCATCGAAGAAATGCCCGAACTCGCCAACCTCTGACCAGCCGCGCCCACGGTCAATTTCCAGACTTGTCGCGCCACACTCCCAACGCTAAATCCCCACCCGGCACGCCGCTTCAAGGCTGCCTTCCATCCCCTCATCATCCACTCCACTCAACTCCACTACCCCATGGGAAACATCCAGTTCGGCTCCGAAGTCTACACATGGTTCATGCAGGGCACCGGCAAGGGCTACGACAATAAGCTCGACCACATGATCAAGGTCGCCGCTCAGGCCGGCTTCACCGGCATCGAACCCATGGTCCTCGAAATCTCCGAAAGCGCCCTCGGCTGCGGCAAATACTGGCTCGGCGACTTCTGCGACCCCATCCGCCTCAAAGACGCCCTCGACGCCCATAACATGAAACTCGCAGGCCTCGCCCTCGTCTGCGCATGGGACGGCGAAGAAGAAGCCCCCAACGAACGCGCCGCCGCCGACTTCACCATCAATCTCCTCAAACACTTCCCCGGCGCCATGCTCGGCACCGTCACCCTCCCCAGCGGCCGCTCCAAAGACCTCCAGCGCCGCCGCCTCAACGTCGCACGCAACGTCAATAACGTCTCCAAACGCGCCACCGATCAGGGCCTCAAGTGCTCCTATCACCCCAACAGCCCTCCCGCCTCCATCGTCCGCACTCAGGAAGACTACGACGTCGTCCTCAGTAGCCTCGACCCCAAAGTCACCGGCTGGACCCCGGACGTCGGCCACATCATCCGCGGCGGCATGGACGTCATCTCCACCCTCAATAAGTGGGCCCATCTCGTCAACCACATC
>CANHUG010000074.1 GCA_947462995.1 Verrucomicrobiales bacterium
AGGGGCTGGGGGTGGCGTCGAATGCGTACAAGGAGGCGTATGTGGTGGTGGAGAAGCGGGTGGGGACGCGGGAGCTGGTGGTGGCGTTTGATCATCCGGAGACCCCGAGGTTGTATGCGCGGCGGTGCACGGTGGGGACCCTGTCGTGGACGGTGGGGCCGCTGGGGTTGCCGGGGCGGTGTCAGGTGCAGCCGAGGTACCGGTGTCCGGGGCAGGATGCGGAGGTGGAGGCGCTGGAGGGCGGGCGGGTAGCGGTGACGTTTGATGAAGCGCAGCGGGCATTGGCTCCGGGGCAGATCTGTGCGTTTTATGACGGGGACGAACTGGTGGGCGGGGGGATATTTGAGACGGTGACGCCGGAGCGGGAGGCTTGAGGGACGGGTCTTTTTCCCGATTCCTGCGTTGCTCGTCGGTTGCGAATCCTGATTCGCGCCCTCCTCGCGCCTAGGACTCGGAAAAAATCCCTCGTCCATAAGACACCATCTGTAAGACGGACTACCGTAGGGGAAACCCCGAACGTGGTGGAAACGGTGTCCGATTGGCGGAATGGCGGCAGGTTTAATCTTGCGGTCATCTTTCTGGTGCGACCGTTGTGTTTCGCGGTCATGGCGGCGGGGGATCCTTTTGTGGAGGGTTCTGGAGCTGGAGTGATTGACGAGAAGCCCCTGATTTGTGCAGAATTCCCGACTGGTGTTTACCCTGACACCGATTTTCCCCTGATTCCCCATGCGTTCCTCCCTGTTGCTTGCGTTGCTGCTGCCTGCTGTGGCGATTCCGTTGTATGCCGTGCCGACGGCGGTGAATGACACGTTTACGACCCCTGAGGACACGGCGTTGTCTGGCGGGGCGGTGACGAATCCGCTGCTGGTGACGGATTTCGAGGCTGGGAGTGCGGGGTTTACGCTGCCCGGGAGTTGGGATTATCTGGACACACTGCTGACGACGGCGGCTGGGGGGGCGAACGCGTATCCGAGGGACGGGTCGAGTCGGGCGTGGAATGCGTTGGGCTTTGACAAGGCGAGTTCGACGGTGGCTGGGTGGAAGGCGGCGGCGCTGCCGATTCAGGGGGGTGGTGTGGATGCGTTTACGAATGCGCCGAACCTGCTGGGTGGGATTACGGGGAACAGCGGGGTGAACACGGTGAACACATATCTGTTCAGGACGAGTTTCACGATGACGGGGGCGGAGGCGGCGCAGACGTGGAATGCGCGGCTGCTGGCGGATGACGGGTGTATTATTTATGTGAACGGGGTGGAGGCGGGGCGGTATAATTATCCGACGGATGTGCCGGTGAATCCGGATGCGCTGGTGGGTGGGAATGGCGGGAGTGAGACGGCATACACGACGGTGCCGCTGACGGTGCCGTTTGTGGCCGGGACGAATGTGATTGCGGTGGAGTTGCACCAGAACACGAACAATAGTTCGGATGCGGGCATTGATCTGACGATTGCTGCGGCGAGTGCGGATCCGCTGCGTGGGATGGTGTATGCGGATGACATTGACGGGACGAACCGGCCGAATGTGGTGTCCGGGGCATTGGATTCCGGAGCGGGGAATCCTGGGTCGTCGGTGAACGTGTCGTTTTCGCGTGGTTTTGGCGGTGGCGGGAACGGGCCTAACATTTCCGGTGGCTGGCGGCGGACGATTGAGGTGCCGGCGGCGGCGACCCTGACGATCAAGTGTGATGCGCGGGCTCGGGCGGTGAATGGGTTGGAGGACAACGAGTATGCGGAGGCGTTTGTGATGCTGGACGGCGTGCGGTTGAGTTCCGGTGGGAGGAATTATCTGGTGAGGCAGGTGGGAGCGAATCCGGCGGGATCGGCTGGAGCGAACGGGAATGCGGACAGTGGGTGGGGGACGTACACGATTGAGGTGCCGGTGACGGCGGGGTCGCACGTGGTGGCGTTTGGCGGGTTCGGGCCGCGGCCGAGCGGTGAGAATTTCGATGTGGATGAGGGTGGGATTGTGAATTTCGACAACATTGATGTGTCGGTGAAGGGGACGGGCGGGTCGCTGCTGGACAACGATACTGGAGGGGTGGCACCGGTGACGGCGGTGAAGGTGACGGATCCTGCGAACGGGACGCTGGTGCTAGGGTCGACGGGGACGTTCACGTATACGCCGAATGCGAACTGGTTCGGGACGGACAGTTTCAGCTATAGGGCGGTGGATTCGACTGGTCAGTCGAATCCTGCGACGGTGACGGTGACGGTGACGCCTGTGAATGATGCGCCGGTGGGGGTGGCGGACAGTTATGGGATGACGCAGGGGGCGGTGCTGACGGTGCCGGTGGCGCAGGGTGTGCTGGTGAATGACAATGATGTGGACCATGCGGCGGGTGCGTTGAGTGCGGTGTCTGCGAGCACGCCGAGCAATGGGTCGGTGGTGATGAATGCGAACGGGTCGTTCAGTTATACGCCGACGGCGCAGTTTTCGGGGGCGGCGACGTTCACGTACCGTGTGAGTGACGGGGCATTGCAGTCGGCACCGGTGACGGTGACAGTTAATGTGACGGACACGCCGGATGCGCCGGTGGCGGCGGGTGACAGTTATACGGCGGTGAGGAATACGCCGTTGGTGGTGAGTGCGCTGGCGGGAGGGACGACGACGGAGGAATTGATGCCTTACAAGGCTCCGGACTGGCGGTATTTTGATTCGCTGGTGCTGGCGAGCCGGAATCTGGGGACGGCGTGGCGTGCGGAGGATTTTGTGGAGAACGGGGATTGGAAGACTGGTGCGGGGGAATTGGGTTATGGGGATGGGGATGAGGGGACGGTGATCAACGACAATCCTGATCCTGCGTTCAATGCGGCGGCGGGTGACAAGTTTGCAGCGTATTATTTCCGGAGGCCGCTGACGGTGGCGAATGCGTTCAACATTACGGGGGTGGAAGTGTCGGTGATTTACGATGATGCGGTGGCGTTCTACATCAATGGCGGGGCGGGGATTCGGACGAGCAACCTGCCGGATCTGGCGACGATGCCTGAGTTGGCGTGGGATTATTTCCCGTCGACGAACGTGAATGACAATTCGACGCAGACGTTCACCCTGCCTGCGGGGACCTTCCGTGAGGGGATCAATCTGCTGGCGGCTGAGGCGCACCAGAACGGGGCGAGTTCGAGTGATTTGTCTTTTGACATGCGGGTTCGGGTGACGCGGGCGATTTCGGCTGGGGTGCTGGCGAACGATACGGATTCTGATCCTGGGGAGACGGCGACGCTGGTGGCGGAGTTGGTGACTGGGCCGACGCGAGGGAATGTGGTGTTGAACGGAAACGGGACATTCACGTACACCCCGTCGGCTGGGTTTACGGGGGTGGATTCGTTCACGTACCGGGCGCGGGACACGAGCGGGCGGGTGTCTGCGGTGGCGACTGCGAGCATCACGGTGGTGACGGGGCCGAATGCGGCGCCGCTGGTGACGGCGGACAGTTATACGACGGCGGAGGACACGGTGCTGACGGTGACTGCGCCGGGGGTGTTGGCGAACGATGTGGATGGTGAAGGGGATGTGTTTACGGCGTCGGTGGTGACGCAACCGGCGCGGGGGACGGTGGTGATGAATGCGGATGGCGGGTTTGTGTATACTCCGGCGGCGGACTTCAACGGGACGGATACGTTCACGTATCGTGCGACGGACACGCGGCCGTCTGCACCGGCGACGGTGACGGTGACGGTGACGCCGGTGAATGATGCGCCGGTGGCGCGTGCGGACAGTTATGCTGGTGATCCGGGGGTGCCGCTGATGATTTCCGCGGCGCAGGGGGTGCTGGCGAATGATACGGATGCGGATGCGGGGACGGTGCTGACGGCGAAGCTGGGGACGCCGCCGGTGGGGGCGACGGTGGCATTGAATGCGGATGGATCGTTTACGTTCAGCGCGCCGGTTGGGGGTGTGTATACGTTCACGTATCGGGCGCGGGATGAGGCGTTGAGTTCGAGTCCGGTGGCGGTGACGGTGTCGCTGAATGCGGCTCCGACGGTGGTGGCGGAGACGTACAGTGTGGATGAGGACGGGACGCTGACGGTGGCGGCGGCGCAGGGTGTGCTGGCGAATGATGTGGATCCGGAGGGGCAGGCGATGACGGCGGTGTTAGTGACGGGAGCGACGAGGGGGAGCCTGACGCTGAATGCGGATGGGTCTTTTGGGTACACCCCGGCGGCGAATTTTTCGGGGAGCGACAGTTTCAGTTATCGGGCGTTTGATGGGGTGAGACAGTCGGGTGTGGTGACGGTGGGGTTGACGGTGAATGCGGTGAATGATGCGCCGGTGGCGGTGGCGGATGCTTATGGGGTGCGGGTGGACACGCCGCTGACGATTGCGGCGGGGAATGGGGTATTGCGGAATGATACGGATGTTGAGGGAGGATCGCTGACGGCGGTGCTGGTGGCGGCACCGGAGCAGGGTGCGCTGACGTTGCGGAGTGACGGGTCATTTGATTATGTGCCGCCGACTGGGTATTCCGGGACGACGACATTCAGTTACCGTGCGAGTGACGGTTCGCTGACGTCCGGGGTGACGGTGGTGACGCTGAATGTGACGGCGGATCTGAACACGGTGATGATCAGTGAGATCATGTACAATCCGCCGGGAGCGAGCGGGGTGTTTGAGGAGTTCATCGAGGTTTACAATTTCGGGGATGCTGCGGTGGATCTGACGGGATGGGAGTTCAGCAAGGGGGTGAATTATGTGTTTCCGGCTGGGCAGTTGCTGCCGGCGAAGACGTCGCTGGCGGTGCCTGCCGACCGGGTGGTGTTTGCGGCGAAGTATGGTGCTGGTGCGGCGGTGACGGCGACTGGGTGGGGTCCGTTGTCGAGGTTGAGCAACAGTGGGGAGTTGATCCGGCTGAAGAATGCGTTGGGGGAGACGGTGGATGAGGTGGAGTATGCGGATTCCGGGGACTGGGCGGTGCGGAAGATTGTGGGTGTGTGGGATGCGACGAACACGCCTGGGCAGACCCCGGCGAATGGATTGGACACGGATCCGGGATTGGAATGGGTGACGGCGGCGGATCCTGATCTGGAGATTGGGAATGCGGGCGGGTCGTCGATTCAGTTGATCAATGTCGGGCTTTCGAACAAGGCCGGGGCCAACTGGGCGGCGGCGGTGCCGACGCCAGGGGCGGCGAATGCGGCGGTGGCGCGGGTGAACAGTGCGCCGCTGATTCGTGATGTGGTGCACAGTCCGGCGGTTCCTAACCGGACCCAGCAGGTGACAGTGACGGCGCGGATCACGGATGAACTGACGACGGGGATCAGTGCGTCGGTTTATTTCCGTTCGTGGTTGCCTTCGGGGACGACGCCGGCGGTGGATTGGGATGAAGTGCTGTTGAGGGATGACGGGCGGAACGGGGATGGGGCGGCGAATGACGGTGTGTATGGGGCGGTGCTGCCGGCGCAGGCTGTGAACACGGTGGTGGAGTTTTATGTGAGGGCGGCGGACAGTGTGCCGAACGTGCGTTCGTGGCCGCCGCCGACCTTGGATTTGAACGGTGCGAATCCGGTGCAGAATGCGAATTGTCTGTATCAGGTGAGTGAGGAGGCGTGGGCGGATGCGCGGTCGTTGTATCAGGTGGTGATGACCGGGGCGGACAATGCGGCTTGGAATGCGGGGTTGGCGAACCGGACGAGCAATGCGGCACCGAACTGCACGGTGATATTCCGTCAGGGTGGTGCGTTTGATGTGCGGTATCGGGGGAGCATCCGGACGCGTGGGAACAGTTCGCGGAGTGACACGCCGGTGAATTTGAGACTGGATGTGCCTGGTGACGCGTCGTGGAATGGACGGACGGCGTTCACGTTGAACTACAAGTATTCGTACAGCCAGTTTCTGGGGAGCCGGCTGATGGAGGCGGCGGGCGTGCCGTGTGAGAAGTCGAATCTTGTGGGGATGCGGATCAACGGGGTGAACCGGCTGCTGGATCAGAACGGGAACCGGACGTTCGGGTATTATTGTGATCTGATTCCGCGTGGTGGGGAGACGATTGACGAGTGGTTCCCGGGGAACAACGATGGGAATGGCTATGGGAAGATCCGCGGGAATGTGCGGTGGGGAGTGTCGACGCTGCCGGTGATCGGGGCGAATGGCTGGGCTGAGGGCGGGTATGTGAATGAGGGGTGGTGGAAGCAGACGAATGCGGTGCAGAATGACTGGGCGGATCTGCATGCGTGGATCACGTCGATGAATGCGGGGACGGCAGAGACGTTCCATGAAACGATCAAGAGCACGGTGGACATTGACGAGTGGTGCCGGTTCCTGGCGATTTCGACGATCATCAATCATGCGGAGACGAACATGGCGAATGGGGATGATGATGATTACTCGGTGTATTTCGGGATTGATGACGACCTGTGCCGGATCATTCCGCATGACTTGGACACGTGTTTCAATCTGAACGCGATTGGATTGGGGGATGAAGTGGCACCACCGACGGGGACGATTTATCAGTGTACGCAGGCGAACTATCCTGGAGACAACGCGACGCTGCCGCAGATGGACAAGTTCTATCGGAATCCGGTGACGGGCCGGAAGTTCAAGGCGGCGTTGCGGCGGTATCTGGACACGCTTTTTGCGAAGCCGGTGTTTGATGCATACATCGACACGATGCTGGATGCGCAGTGGATGGGGACGCAGTTCACGCCGAACGGGGATGCGATCCGGGCGCACATCAAGTCGTTCCTGGACACGCGTCGGGCGACGATTGAGGCATTTCTGCCGACGGCGTTTACGGCTGGGACGAGTTTGCCGGTGCAGAATGGGGTGCCGCGGACGACGACGGCGACGAATCTGGGGGATTTGGGAGGGAAGATTGATCCGGCGCGGACGGCGGAGGTGCGGGTGAACGGGATCAAGGTGACGACGAATCCGTATGGATCGACGGCGGCGGCTGACAATTCGTGGAGTGCGGGTGCGGCGGTGGTGCTGCAACCAGGGATGAACAACCTTGTGTGCACGGCGCATGATGAGGCGGGGAGTGTGATTGCGAGTCAGACGGTATCGATCTGGTATGATCTTGCTGGGGTGAGCCGGAGCGGGACGCTGGCGGGGAGTGAGACGTGGACGCCGGGGGCTGGGCCGTACAATGTGACGGCGAACCTGACGGTGCCGAATGGTGCGGTGCTGACGATTCAGCCTGGGACGACGGTGTTTGTGGCGTCGGGGGCTTCGATCAATGTGAATGCGGGTGGGCGGATTGTGGCTGAGGGGACGCCGACGGCGGGGATTGTGGTGGCGCGGATTCCGTCGGGGACTGGGACGTGGGGAGGGATTCGTGTGAGTGGGGCGTCGGCTGCGCCGTCGCTATTCCGGAATCTGACGATCAGCCAGAATGGATCGACAGCGATCTGGGCGCAGAACGGGGCGAGTGTGGAGATTGAGCGGGTGACGTTCCTGAATCCTGGTGTGCAGTTCCTGTCATTTGACGGGAGTTCGTTCCGGGTGAGCGACTGTGTGTTTCCTGACAGTACGGCTGGTTTTGAGCCGGTGCACGGGAGTGGCGGGATCGCGGCGGGTGGTCGCGGGATTATTGAGCGGTGCCGGTTCGGGAAGACGCAGGGGTACAATGATTCGATTGATTTCACGGGCGGGAACCGTCCGGGGCCGATTCTGCATGTGTTGAACTGTGTGTTCACGGGGTCGGACGATGACATTCTGGACCTCGACAGCACGGATGCGTGGATTGAGGGGAATGTGTTCATGCATGCGCACCGGAACGGGGCGTCGCCTGACAGTTCGAGTGCGGTGTCGGGCGGGTCGGACAATGCGGATTACAGTCAGGTGACGGTGATCAACAATCTGATCTATGATTGTGACAATGCGATCACGATGAAGCAGGGCGGGCAACCGCAGGGCGGGTCTGGCGTGCTGCTTTACAACACGATTGTGCGGACGACGAAGGTGGGTGGGATTGACGGAGGATCGGGGATTGTGAACTTCGA
Source organism: Verrucomicrobiales bacterium (assembly GCA_947462995.1). Classification (GTDB taxonomy): domain Bacteria; phylum Verrucomicrobiota; class Verrucomicrobiia; order Verrucomicrobiales; family V1-33; genus V1-33. The sequence continues at coordinate 7,938 of CANHUG010000074.1, forward strand.
TGACGAAGGCGTGGCTGGAGAAGGGAAAGGATTCTATCTGGAAGGGAATGTGATTTTTGATGCGGAGAATCTGGCGCGGAACTATGTGCCGGCGAACAGTCGGTTGGTGATGAATGGGAATTTCCTGCCGGTGGCACCGCCAGCTGGGGTGGAGGCGACGGGGAATGTGATTGGAGCGGACTTGAAGCTGAATCTGGGATTGATCACGAATCCGGCGACGGCGACGGCGGAGCAGGTCGTGGCGGCGTTGCGGCCGCAGTGGTGTTCGCCGGTGCTGGGGGCCGGGGCGCTGGGTGGCAATGCGGGTGCTGATGTGGCGAAGACGGGGATTCGGGTACAGACCCCGCCGGGGAATGTGTGGCCGGCGACGTTTACGATTGCTGCTGGCGTGGGCGGGAGTTTCACGCCGACGGGGCAACCTGCGTGGGCGTATGGGTTCAGCAGTTACAAGTACCGTGTGGATGGGGGTGCGGAGAGTCCTGAGATTGCGGTGACGGTGCCGGCGACATTGAGCGGGTTGAGTGCGGGGGCGCACGTGCTGACGGTGCTAGGGAAGCGGGATTCCGGGTTGTGGCAGGAAGTGCCGACGACGGTGGCGTTCACGGTGGTGGCGGGGATTCCGACGGTGGTGCTGAGCGAAGTGCTGGCGGAGCCGGTGGGCGGGGTGGACTTCATTGAGTTGCGGAACTGGGGGAGTGAGACGGCGGTGCTGGACGGGTGTGCGCTGTCGGATGACGAGGCGTTGCCAACTCGGTTCACGTTCCCTGCGGGGACGGTGATAGCGCCGGGCGGTTATCTGGTGGTGGACGCGACGCAGGCTGGGTTCGGGCTTGATGGCGATGGTGGTGAGACTGTGAGGTTCCGGTCGGCTGGGGGTGCGCTGATTGATGAGGTGGCGTTCGGGCCGCAGTTGAGTGGGAAGTCGGTGGCGCGGGTGGCTGGTGGGTGGCGGTTGTCGGAGCCGACGTCAGGTGCAGCGAACACGGCGGTGTGCGAGACGGGGACTGGGAGCGGGATCCGGATCAACGAGTGGCTGGGATCGAACAGCATCATTGTGGCTGGGGACTTTGTGGAGTTGTACAATCCTGAGGCGTTGCCGGTGGACATTGGCGGGTGGCGGATGAGTCAGGATTACCGGAACGAGCCTGGGCAGAGTGTGTTTCCTCCGCTGAGTTTTGTGGGGGCGCGCGGGTTTCTGGCGCTGGTGGCGGATGGGGATGCGGCGGCTGGGGGCAATCATCTGGCGTTCAAGATTTCGAGGATCCGGGATACGATTGCGCTGCTGGATGCTGGTGCGGTGCCTGTGGACATTGTGACGGTGCTGGGTGGGAATCCTGATGTGTCGCAGGGCCGGACGACGGACGGCGGGTTGACGATCGGGTACTTGCCGCTGCCGACGGCTGGGTTTTCGAATGGGAGCGATGTGAGTGCGGATGTGACGGTGATGAACGGGTTGCGGATTACCGAGCTGATGTTTGATCCGCCTTCGAGCAGTCAGGCTGAGTACATGGAGTTCCGGAACATCACGGCGGTGCCGATGACGCTGACGGGCGTGCGGTTTGCGTCGGGGATCACGTTCACGTTCCCGGTGCTGACGGTGCCGGCGAACGGGTATGCGGTGATCACGCAGGATCTGGTGAAGTTTGCGGCGCAGTTCCCCGGGGTGAGTGCGGTGCAGTGGGCGGGCGGGCGCTTGGACAACAATGGGGAGAGCCTGCGGGTGGAGACTGGGGTTTACGGGCTGGGGATTCTTGATTTCCGGTATGAGGGGAACTGGTATCCGGCCACGCGGGCGGGTGCATCGCTGGAGATGGTGAATCCGCTGGCGGCGCGGGAGGCGTGGAATTTGAAGGCGAGCTGGCAGCCGTGTGTGCCGAGTCCGGGTGGGCCATCGGCGTTCGGGGTGGTGACGCCGCCGGACACAGCGGTGGGTGTGGGTGAAGTGTTCATGATTGATGCGGTGGTGTGTCCGGGGCCGCATCCAGCGGCTGGGGTGACGGTGGCGTGGTCGACGGTATCGGGGCCAGCTGCGGCGGTGTTCACTGCGCCTGCGAATGGGCGGACGAACGTGACGTTCCCGATGGCTGGGGTGTATGAGATCCGGTTGCTGGCGACGGGTCCGGGGGGTGTGCAGGCGTCGGATGCGACGGTGGTGACGGTGAGTGAGACGTATGAGCAGTGGGCGGCGCGGGTGATGCCTGGGCTTGGGGCTGCGGACCGGGAGTCGACGAGTGATCCTGACAAGGATGGGTTCAGCAATCTGGTGGAGTTTGCGCTGGGTGGGAATCCGGTGCGGAGCGATGCTGGGAGCCTTGTGACGGTGGTGCCGGGGAGTTTGCCGCTGACGATGACGTGGCGTCGGAATCCTTATGCGAGTCCTGCGCCGGTGATTGTCCCTGAGGTGTCGAGTGATCTGCAGACGTGGGCGTCGGGGCCTGGGGCGGTGGATTCGCTGCTGGTGACATCGGGTGGCGGGTTGGAGACTTGGCAGAGTGTGGATGCCGGGCCTGCGGGGAGCCCGCAGCGGTATCTGCGGCTGAAGGTGATTCAGCCGTGAGGTGCGGCTGAGGGAGTGGATGTGGGTGTCATTGAGGAGACTTGATTGATGGAGTCCGGAAGGGGGATTGACCGCTTCCGGACTCCGCATTAGGGCCAAGGATGATGAGCAAGCGATATTCGATCGGACTGGATTACGGGACGAATTCCTGCCGTTCCCTGCTGGTGGATCTGGAGACTGGGGCGGAGCTGGGGAGTGCGGTCTTCAATTATCCGTCCGGGGAGCTTGGGATCCTGACGGACCCGAGGGATCCGAATGTGGCGCGGCAGAATCCGCAGGATTACATTGACGGGATGGTGGCGGTGGTAGGCGGGGCGATTGAGCAGGCGCGGCGAGCGGATCCGGGGTTTGATGCGGGGCGGGTGATTGGGATCGGGGTGGACACGACTGGGAGCACGGTGATTCCGGTGGATGCGGACGGGACCCCGCTGGGGTTGCTGGAGGAGTTCCGGGGCAATCTGAATGCGCAGGTGTGGTTGTGGAAGGATCACACGGCGCATGAGGAGGCGGCGGAGATCACGGCGGCGGCGCGGCGGACGCATCCTCAGTATCTGGACCGATGCGGCGGGACGTATTCGAGCGAGTGGTTCTGGAGCAAGCTGCTGCGGTTGAAGCGGGTGGACCCTCTGGTATTTGCGGCGGCGCATAGTTTTGTGGAGCATTGCGACTGGATTCCGGCGCTGCTGACGGGGCAGAGCGATCCGTTGAAGATGGCGCGGAGTGTGTGTGCGGCTGGGCACAAGGCGATGTACAATCCTGACTGGGGCGGGTTGCCGGCGAGGGATTTTCTGGCGTCGGTGGATCCAGCGCTGGCCGGGTTGCGGGATCGGTTGTATCAGCGGGCGCTGACTTCGGATCAGCTGGCGGGGCGGTTGTCGCCGAACTGGGCGAAGAAGCTAGGGTTGCGGACGGGGATTGCGGTGGCGGTGGGGGCATTTGACGCGCACATGGGAGCGGTGGGTGCGGGGGTGCGTGAGGGGACGCTGGTGAAGATTCTGGGGACGAGCACGTGTGACCTGATGATTCATCCTAACCAGCAGGAGCTGGCGGATATTCCGGGGTTGTGCGGGATCGTGGATGGATCGGTGCTGCCCGGGTGTTACGGGTTGGAGGCGGGGCAGAGTGCGGTGGGGGATATCTTTCTGTGGTTTGTGAATCATCTGGTGCCTGACAGTTATGGGGCGGATGCGGCGGCGAAGTTCGAGGGGATGGAGCGGGCGATGATGGGGATGAAGCCCGGGGAGACTGGGTTGATGGCGCTGGACTGGAACAACGGGAACCGGACGATCCTGACGGATGTGAGGTTGAGCGGGATGATTCTGGGGCAGACCCTGCATACGGAGGCGCATGAGATTTACCGTGCATTGATCGAGGCGACGGCGTACGGGGCGTTGACGATTGTGAATCGGTTTGAGGAGTACGGGGTGAAGGTGGAGGAGATTGTGTGTACGGGCGGGCTGGCGGTGAAGAATGCGACGCTGATGCAGATTTATGCGGACGTGCTGGGGCGGCCGATGAAGGTGAGCCAGAGCGAGCAGACGTGTGCGCTGGGCGCGGCGATTTTCGGGGCGATGGCTGCTGGGGCGGTGGAGAGCGGGTTTGATTCGGTGCAGGGTGCGCAGGAGCAATTGTGCCGGGTGCGGGATGGGGTGTACATGCCGGACCGGGGTCGGCATGAGACGTACCGGAAGCTTTATGGGATTTACCGGCGGCTGCACGATGCGTTCGGGACGTCCGATTGGGAGGGCGGGCTGCACGGGGTGATGAAGGAACTGATTGCGGTCCGGGAAGGGGCGAGGGCGGAATAGGGGTTAGAATTTGTTTGTGCCGGGCGGGTGAATCCGGTTTCATGGGGTTACCCCTATGAAAAGTTCAGCCCTTTGCGCGGCGCTGACCGTGCTGCTGCCTGTGATGGCGGCGGCGGTCGACAGTGTGGTTGTGTTCAACGAACTGCAGTATCATCCGGTGCCGGGTGATGCTGGCGGCGAATGGATTGAGCTGCACAATCAGATGGCGATTGATATCGATCTGTCGGCGTGGCGGATTGAGGCTGGGGTGAGCTATGTGTTTCCGGAGGGGACGGTGATTGCTGGGGGCGGGTATCTGGTGGTGGCGGCGAATCCTGCGGGGTTGCAGGTGGCGGCTGGGTTGACGGGGGTGCTGGGGCCGCTGACGGGGAGTCTGGCGAATGCGGGGGAGCGGGTGGAATTGCGGGATCGGAACGGGCGATTGATGGACCGGTTGGATTACCGGGATGGTGGGGAATGGCCGGTGGCTGCGGACGGTGCGGGGACGACGCTGGCGAAGCGCGATCCGGGGACGACGAGTGGCGAGCCGGAGCATTGGACGTCGGGGGTGGTGCTGGGTGGGACGCCTGGGGCGCGGAATTTTCCGGACACGAGCATGACGATCCGGCCGCTGGTGCCGATCAATGCGTTGTGGCGTTATGACGCGGGAGGGACGGACCGCGGGACGGCGTGGAAGGAGCCGGGGTTTGATGACGGGG
>CANHUG010000075.1 GCA_947462995.1 Verrucomicrobiales bacterium
CGTCGCCTTGCGGTTCAGCTACGGTTGCTCTCATCAGCTCCGATGTCATCGTTTCATGTCATTAGTTAAGGCCCATGCCGGGCACACTGGAAGCGGCGTCCCGCCGCTTATCTCCCGACAAGCCCCTCCGAACCAGCCCGGGATCGCGAGGCTCCGTACTCGCGCCACCCAACATGCCCCTCCTCCCCAAAAGCCCCATCTCAAATCTCAGATCTCAAATCTGAAATCCCCTCCCCCTCTCCGTTCAAGCAGCCGAAGGCTCGGAACTGCTGTCAGCATTACAGCTCTCTCCCGCGCACGGAGTGCGCCTGCCAGCCCTTCCCCACAAGCCCCTCTCCCAACACGCGCCCCCTCCCCACACGCCTAGCTACCCCCCACTTGTCCCAAAGGGACAACGTATACCAGCCTGGGGTGAAACCCCAGGAACACCCCACCCAACCTCCCGCGTCCTGTAGGGACGCCGCATAACCCCGGAATCGCCCCCCTCCCCCCGTCATCGCGCCCCCGGCCCTCCCCAGTCGGCCCTTGCACCCCGCCCGATGATAGCTTTCCCACCCGTACTCAGTATTCTCGGGCACGTTTCAACCTCCCGGGAATCATCCCTTCCCGACCCCATTCATCAACATGCGCCACGCCATCATCCTCACCCTGACCGCCCTCACCGGCCTCGTCTCCGCCGCCGACCGGCTCCACCTCCCCCCCAAAGGCACCCCGAACGGCAAGAAAATCGTCCTCGTCGCCGGCGATGAAGAATACCGCAGCGAGGAATCCTGCCCGATGCTCGCCAAGATCCTCAGCCAGAAACACGGCTTCGACTGCACGGTCATCTTCTCCACCAACCCCGACGGCGGCTTCATCGACCCCAACTGCCAGACCAATATCCCCGGCACCGATGCACTCGACAGCGCCGATCTCATGATCATCGGCACCCGCTTCCGCCAGCTCCCGCCAGACCAGATCGCCAACTTCGCCGAGTTCCTCAACGCCGGCAAACCCGTCATCGGCTTCCGCACCGCCACCCACGCATTCCTCGGCAACGCCCAGACCGGCGACTTCAAATGGAGCGACTTCGGCTTCAAAATCCTCGGCGAACGCTGGGTCAATCACCACGGCGCTCACGGCAGCCAGGGCACCCTCGGCGTCGTCGAATCCCCCAACGCCTCCCACGCCGTCCTCAAAGGCGTCGGCGAAATCTTCGGCCCTACCGACGTCTACGGCATCGCCAACCTCGACCAGAAAGCCGCCACCATCCTCCTCCGCGGCGCCGTCACCGCTTCCCTCGACCCAGCCTCGAAACCCATCGACGGCCCCAAGAACAACCCCATGATGCCCCTCGCGTGGCTCCGCGAGTACACGGCACCAAACGGCACCGCCAAAGGCAACGCCTTCTGCACCACCCTCGGTGCCTCCCAGGACTTCGCCGATGAAGACCTCCGCCGTCTCTTCGTCAACGTCTCCCTCCACCTCACCGGCCTCCCCGTCCCTGACAAAGCAGACGCCGCCGTCGTCGACCCCTTCGAACCCACTCCCTTCGCAGGCATCGGCCAGAAAGACTTCTACAAAAACCGGAACCTCAAACCCGACGACTACGTCCTCGGCAAAAGCCCAGCCACCGGCCGCCCCGAACCAAAGAAAAAGGACGCCCCCAAACCCGCCGCCGCCGCCGCCACCAACCCGGCCGGCATGAACAACGCCCCGGCCAACGCGTCCCACGCCCTCATGCCGGTGCCCGCCACAGCCACCGAAAAACGCCCGCAAACCGTCACCCCTCCCCAGAAAGGCGAACACGTCGTCTTCCTCGGCAACGGTCTCGCCGAGCGCGACGTCTACTACAGCCGCCTCGAAACCGAACTCCACCTCCGCTACCCCGACCAGCAGCTCTTCGTCCGCAACATGGGCCATGTCGGCGACACCCCCGGCTTCCGCCCGCACCCCGCCCGCGAAACCCAATGGGCCTTCCCCGGCGCGGACAAATTCCACCCCGACAAAAAAACCCACCACGGCAAGGGCTTCTTCCCCATGCCGGACGAATGGCTCGCACACCTCAAGGCAGACACCATCGTCGCCTTCTTCGGCTACAACGAATCCTTCGACGGCCCAGCCAAAGTCGCTAACTTCGAAGCCGAACTCGACGCCTTCGCCCAGCACACGCTCAGCAAGGCCTACAACGGCAAGTCCGCTCCACGCCTCGTCCTCGTCTCCCCGCTCGCCTACGAAGACCTCAGCTCCAAGCGCGACCTCCCCAAAGGCGATACCGAAAACACCAACCTCGCCCTCTACTCGGAAGCCGTCGCACGCGTCGCCGCCAAACACGGCCTCACCTACATCGACATCTTCACCCCCAGCACCAACCTCTACGCCACCGGCCGCTCCGCCTCGGGCTTCACCGCCAACGGATTCATCCCCACCGACGCCGGCTACCAGCAACTCGCCAAATGGATCGCTGACGGCCTCTTCGGCAGCAAACCGTGGGACACCAAACCCGACCCCTCTCTCGTCCACGAAGCCGTCAAACAGAAGGACTGGTTCTGGCAGAATGACTATCACATCCTCAACGGCGTCCACACCCACGGTCAGCGCTACAATCCCTTCGGCCCTCAGAACTACCCCGACGAGGTCAGGAAGACACGCGAAATGATGGCCCTCCGCGACAACCTCATCCACTCCGTCGCTTCCGGCACCACCCGCTCCCTCGCCGTCGACGACTCCAAAACCCACCAACTCCCCCCAGTCCCCAGCAACTACCAGCCCAGCGGCAAAAACGGTTCCGTCGACTACAAATACGGCGACGACGCCGTCAAATCCCTCACCGTCCCAGATGGCTACAAGGTCGAGCTGTTCGCCTCCGAAAAGGAATTCCCGAACCTCGCCAACCCCATGCAGCTCTCCTTCGACGACCGCGGCAGGCTCTGGGTCGGCGTCATGCCCACCTACCCCCACTACCGCCCCGGCGACGCCAGGCCTAACGACAAAATCCTCATCTACGAGGACACCGACGGCGATGGCAAAGCCGACAAGGAAACCGTCTTCATCGACCACATCCACATGCCCATCGGCATCGAATTCGCCCCGGAAGGCGTCTACGTCGCTCAGGAACCTAACCTCGTCCTCATCCGCGACACCAACGGCGACGACAAAGCAGACTCCACAGAAATCATCCTCGGCGGCTTCGACACCCACGACACCCACCACGCCATCAGCGCCTTCTCCGCAGACCCTTCCGGCGCATTCATGATGTGCGAAGGCGTCTTCCTCCACTCCAACGTCGAAACCCCCTACGGACCAGTCCGCTGCGTCGACGGCGGCTTCTTCCGCTACTCCCCTCAGCGCGGCATGCTCGAACGCACCGTCCAGATGGGCATCCCTAACCCATGGGGCGTCGCCTTCGACAAATGGGGCCAGGACTTCCTCCTCCACACCTCCGGCCCCACCATGAACTGGATGCTCCCAGTCTCCGTCAAACCCACCTTCGGCAGCAAAACCCCTTCCGCTCCCGACCTCATCCCCAAAGGCCAGGCCGTCCGCCCCACCTCAGGCCTCGAATTCGTCTCCTCCGCCCACTTCCCTGACGAAGTTCAGGGCGACATCCTCCTCTGCAACGCCATCGGCTTCCTCGGCATCAAACAGCACTCCATCAAAGACGATGGCACAGGCTGGAAAACCGAATTCCGCCAGAACCTCCTCCAGTCCAACGACGGCAACTTCCGCCCAGTCGACCTTGAATTCGCCCCGGACGGCTCGCTCTACCTGATCGACTGGCACAATGTCCTCATCGGTCACATGCAGCACAACGCCCGTGACCCCCTCCGCGACCACGTCCACGGCCGCATCTACCGCATCACCTACCCTTCCCGCCCGCTCCTCAAACCAGCTCAGGTCGAAGGCGCTCCCATCACCGCCCTCCTCGATAACCTCAAGCTCCCGGAATACCGCACCCGCTACCGCAGCCGCCGCGAACTCCGCAGCCGCCCGCTCAACGAGGTCCTCCCTGCAGTCGCCAAATGGACCGCAAGCCTCGACAAAACCGACCCCGATCACGAACACCACCTCGTCGAAGCCCTCTGGGTCACATGGGGCCTCAATCAAGCCAGCGAACCTCTCCTCCGCCAGCTCCTCAACGCAAAAGACTATCACGCCCGCGCCGCAGCCGTCCGCGTCCTCCGCTACAACTGGCACCGCATCCAGGACCACGCCGCCCTCCTCGAAAAAGCCGCCGCCGATGAACACGGCCGCGTCCGCCTCGAAGCCATCGTCGCCGCCTCATGGCTCAGCGATATCCCCTCAGCACGCAAAATCGTCGCCACCGCCTCCGCTCTCCCACTCGACGAATGGAGCTCTCAGGCCGCTCGCACCGCCAGCGACCGCCTCGCCGGCCTGGCCGAACTCATCGTCGCAGAACACCCGGTCCTCCCAGCACCCGCTCACCTCAGCGACGAACACAAAAAACAATACCTCGCAGGCCAGGAGGTCTACTTCCGCGACGCCCACTGCGCCACCTGCCACCAGCCCAATGGCCAGGGCCTCGACCCAGCCTTCCCCTCCCTCGCCAAAAGCCCATGGGTCGCCGGTAATCCAGACCGTCTCATCAAAGCCACCCTCTTCGGCCTCATGGGACCTCTCGAACTCAATGGCAAAAAATACGACGGCACCGTCCCCATGACTCCCTTCGGCGGGCTCCTCAAAGACGACGAAATCGCCGCCGTCCTCACCTTCGTCCGCAATAGCTTCGGCAATCAGGCCCCGCCCGTCAGCACCGACGAAGTCAAAAAAATCCGCGACGCCGTCGGCACTCGCGCCACCCTCTACAACGTCAGCGACCTCCTCAAGGAACACCCGCTGGAATAACCTCGACCCGGCCCCGCCCGGCACCACCTCATACCCCGGAGCACCTGCCAAGGTCTCCGGGGTTTTTCTTGCGCGCCAACCTCGCCACCACTAATGCCCTCAACTCGGTCAGGGGGTCCCCCTGACACCCCTGAGGAGGCGCGCATTGACATCACTGAAGGCTTCGACAACACTAACGACGCTCACCGCTTCACGCAGTCCCATTCGCGCCACCAATACCGCCCATGTCAGAGCTGTTCGACAAACACGGCGGGTTCCGCAGGCTGCATACATTTACGCTGGCCACGATCGTGCAGCTTGAGACCCTGCAATTCTGCCGCCGCTTCCTGACATTTGACCACCGGGAGACGGATACGAAATTCTACGATCCGAAAGGCCGCCAATACGACCAGATGACGCAGGCCGCCCGGAGCGGCCGACAGAACATCATTGAAGGCTCCGAGCGGTCCTCCACTTCGAAGGATACCGAAATGAAGCTCACCGACGTAGCCCGTGCCAGCCTCAGCGAGCTACGCGGCGACTACGAGATCTTCATCCTCGACCGTGGCCATCATCCCTGGTCCATGCATTCCGCAGAAGCCCGCTCCGTGAACGCCATTTCCCTCGATCCCGCCCCGTTCACTGCTGACATGGTCCATCAGTCCGCCCGGCACGCCTTGGAGCAGCGTAAGAAATACGCCCGCTGGCTCGACGCCAAAGACCCAGTGGTCGTGGCGAACGCCATGCTCATCATCATCGGCCGCGCCCTAAACATGCTGAAAAGCCAAATCGAAGCTCAGGGGAAGGCCTTTGAAGAATCCGGCGGCTTCAGCGAACGCCTGACGGCAAAGCGCCTCGAAGCCCGGGAAGGCCAGAAGAACATCGAGAACTCCCCTGCCTGCCCACAGTGCCAAAGTCCCATGCGCCGCCGGAAATCCACCAAAGGAGACTTCTGGGGCTGCTCCGCCTACCCGGATTGCAAAAGCACCCGGCCCCTGTGACCAGACAGTCTTCCCCGCCCCCGACGTCAACACGGTCAACACGGTCAACACGGTCAACACGGTCAACACGGTCAATGCAGTCAACACCTTTCCATAAAATCACCTGCCAGCCGTTCTCTAGTCCCTGCGGCTGCTTAAGCTGCGCCTCGGAGGGCCCACTCGCGGCTCATTTCTCCGGCTTGCTCGCAGGCTTTCCAGCTGCGGCGGCCCACTTGATGCCTTCTAGCACATGCTGCCGTGCAAAGGCTGTGCTGAGAGAGCGCAGGTCGTGGCCGAACTCGGTGTAGAAGAAGCGTCCGCCACTCGCGGGTTCGTTTGTCCAGGCGATAGGATGATCGGCGCCCATCGGCTTGCCTCCGCGGGTTTGGAAATAGTCGCGCACCGGCGTGTAGGTGCTCTCATCCACGCGCAGGAGCACCTGAAATCCCGGCAACCCTGCGACGGAGCGGTCGTGATTGGTCCAGTCCGCCTCGATCCAAAACTCCGCAGGCTGGCCCTTCACCGCCGGATGCTCCTTCGCCGCAGGCTCCACAGTGACCTTGGCTTTAGCGAAGTCGGAGTCGCTGTTGAAATCGCAGCCACCTAGCGATTTCAACCACGGCCAATTCTTTTGATGCACCAGCGCCGCGTGCAAACCCACGATGCCCTTTTTGCCCGTCGTAAACCAGACCTCCACGGCCTTGCGTTGAGCCTCGGGCAACACCTTGTCGAGTTCGTTGGCATTGTTCAGCACGAGCACGTCGTACCGCGCCAGCACCTCCGGTTGCAGGTCTTTCCAATGTTCGGTGACATCCACCTCGAACCCGTTTTCATGACCCAGCAGCACCAGCCAGCGGTTGAGCGCCGGAATGTCCGGGTGGCGGTAGTAACCCGTGTTTGAATACGCCAGCACTTTCATGCCAGAGCTTTGCGTGCCCGGTACCGCCGACTCGTGACTTTGCGCGATGCCGGAAAACAGAAACAAGGCGAAGATGTTAAGCAGTGATTTCATGGAATGCAGAGTTGCGAACGCTCATCCTTCTCCAATCGGAAAGGAAGGCGCAAAGACAACTCTTGCGCGTAATCAGACCGCTCGGGCGCAGCAAGACTCTGATGCCAGTTTCTAGGTGTGACTCAGCACGTCACCCTGAACTGGAGCCGCCTAATGATTCCGGAACCGCCAATGGCAGAATCCCGGGTCCGCCTCACAAATCAAGCTCGCCCCTCGCTCCCCGCACCTCCCTCCGCCCATCTCCCCCTCAACTCCCCAGCCACGCCACCAGGTTCCCCACCGCCCGCGACCGGTGACTCATCCCATGCTTCACCGCCGCCGGCAGTTCCCCGAACGTCCCCGTCTCACCCTCCGGCACAAACGCCGGATCATACCCAAACCCACCGCTCCCCCGAGCCTCCTCAGCCAGCCTCCCCTCCACTGCCCCATCAAATACCCCCAGCACCTCCCGCCCCCGCGCCACCACCAGCACACACCGGAACCTCGCACTCCGCGCCTCCCCGCTCACCCCAGCCGCCGCCAGCTCTCCTAGCACTTTGGCCAGATTCTCCCCGTCCCCCGCCCCCTCACCAGCATACCGCGCCGAATACACCCCCGGCCGCCCACCCAGCGCATCCACCTCCAACCCGGAATCATCCGCCACCACCAGCACCTCCGGCCCTAACTCCGCCGCCGCCGCCAGCGCCTTGATCGCCGCATTCTCCTCAAACGTCTCCCCCGTCTCCTCTGGCGACCCCAACCCGGGATGATCCTTCAGATCCTCCACCTCCCATCCGCTTCCCAGCAACTCACGAAACTCCCCCGTCTTATGACGGTTATGCGTGGCAATGACAATGCGTCGAACTGGTTCCGGCATGGCTGAATTTTGTGGTTTCCTTCCGCCCCGGAGGCTTTAGGACAGTCGCCCCGCCTCCACGGCACCCATTCCTCTGCCTCCCGTCACCCCATGAGCAACCACAAAGACGCGCGCTTCAAAACCATCCTCATGTTCGGTGCCCCCGGCAGCGGCAAAGGCACCCAGGGTGCCATCCTCGGCCGCATCCCTCGCTTCATCCACTTCGTCTGCGGCGAGGTCTTCCGCGCCCTCGACACCCGTACCCCCCTCGGACAGAAATTCGTCGAATTCTCCATGCGCGGCGAACTCGTCCCCGACGAACTCACCGTCCAACTCTGGAAAGCCAACATCGACTCCCGCGCAGAAAGCCACAGCTTCAAGCCAGACATCGACTTCCTCGTCCTCGACGGCATCCCCAGAAACGTCGAACAGGCCCGCCTCATGGCCCCCTTCATCGACGTCCTCCACGTCTTCCACCTCTCCTGCCCAGACCGCCAGGAACTCCACCGCCGGATCCGTAAACGCGCCCTCAAGGAAAACCGCTTCGACGACGCCCGCGACGAAACCATCGAACGCCGCATCCGCACCTACGAAGCCGAATCCAAACCCATGCTCGACTTCTACCCGCGCGAACGCATCACAGACATCGACGCCACCCAGCACCCAGCCATCGTCTTCCACACCATCCTCAGCCGCATCATCGCCCTCGACGAATTCAAGGCCTCCACCGAAGAAGTCCACTGACCGCCCCCCAAGGGCCTGTTGGAAAACCCGGCATGGCTGCGGATTTGGGTCTTCAACCGGCTCCTAAAATCCAGTTGCCCGGCTCTCCCCGCCCCCATACGTTCTCCACCCTTTCAAGGCCCCCGCGCCTCATACACCCGCCAACCGCTTTCCAGACCCGCAAGCCATGCTCGAGACCCTCCGCAAGCACCACTACGTCCTGATGTCCGTCATCGCAGCCGTGGTCATCATTTCCTTCACCTTCCTCTACAACCCCAATCAGAGGATGGGCTCAGGCACCCGCATCGGCAATATCTACGGCCGCGACTTCACCGCAGGCGAAAAACAGGCCATCGACGAAATGGGCGCAGTCGCAGCCCGCCTCGGCGGCATGATCGAAGGCAACGACTACATGGCTCGCTTCTCCGATCCATCCCAGAAGTTCGTCAATACCATCAGCTCCATCTCCAACCGCTACACCAGCACCAATCGCAACTCCGGCGACGACCTCGACTTCTCCTACAACGTCATGGTCATGCGCGAAGAGGCCAAACGCCTCGGCATCGCCGCCGACCGCGAAGACGTCTCCCGCATGGTCCAGGAACTCGGCGCCTTCAAATCCAACGGCCGCTTCGACAGCTCCAAATACGAAGCCTTCCTCTCCAGCGGCAACCTCGGTGACAAAACCACCACCGAACGCAAGCTCTTCACGCTCGCCCACGACATCATCCTCTTCCAGAAACTCAGCAAACTCGTCGGCGGTTCCTTCGCTCCCTCCCCAGCAGAAGTCGACGACTACTACGCCAGTCAGCACGTCAAAACCACCGCCTTCACCGCCCTCGCCGAAAAAACCAAATTCGCCGAGCAAGCCGTCACCGACGAGGAAATCAAGACGTTCTACGACGCAGAAAAAGCCAAGTCCGAGGCCGCTCCCAAAGAAGGCGAACCCGCCCCCACCCCGGACGCAGTCGTCCTCTCCGACGAAAAACGCTCGGTGAAATTCGTCTTCAGCGCCAAGCCAAAACCGCCCACCGCCCCCGTCGCCCCAGTCCAGGAAGACCTCTCCAAAATCACCGACGAAGCCCAGAAAAAGGCCAAGGAAGAGGAATTCAAAAAACTCCAGGAAACCTACACCAAGGCCCTCGACGAGCACACCAAGGCCATGGAAACCCACCTCGCCGCCGAGAAATCATGGGTCGCCAAGGTCGACGCTCTCGCCACCGCTCTCTTCGCCGACGACCGCGGCCCCAAACCCTTCGAAGAAGCCGCCAAAGGCGCTGGCTTCGAAGCCACCCAAGCCGAATTCACCAAGGCCGCTCCCCCGGAAGCCCTCAAAGCCCAGGCCGCCGCCCTCGAAGCCATGTTCACCGCAGAACCAGGCCCAGCTGACCCTGTCCAGACCGCCGACGGCTGGTGTCTCTTCGAAATCGCTTCCGTCACCAAGGCCGGCATCCTCCCGCTCGACCAGGTAAAGGAAAAAATCACCGCCAAACTCAAGGAAACCAAGGTCGCCGCCGCCCTCAAAGACGCCGCCACCAAGGCCCGCACCGCCATCGACGAAGCCCTCAAAGCTGGCAAATCCTTCGCCGAAGCCACCACCGCCGCAGGCCTCACCGCCGGCGAAATCCCCGTCTTCTCCGGCACCAAGCCACCCACCGGCCTGGCCAACCAGAACATCGTTCTCGCCAAAACCCGCGAACTCAACGCCGGCGAAACCTCCGAGCCCCAGGAAGTCCCCGAAGGCCTCCTCCTCATCCACGTCGCCAAAAAGGAACTCCCCAAAGACCCCAAAATGGAAGAGGACAAAAAGAACCTCGCCAAGAACCTCACCGCAGGCGACAACGGCTCCCCATTCTCCCCGCCTAGCCCGGTCTTCCAGGCTTGGTTCTCCTCCAGACGCGACGCCGCCGTCGAAGTCCGCTGAACCCCATCGTGTCCATTCCCTCGCCGGACGCTCCAGACGCTCTCGCCGATCTCCTCGACGACGCCAGCGGCTGCGTCGCCACCGGCGACCTCGACGGCGCCGCCGCTCTCTTCCGCGACGCCACCAACCTCGACCCGGCCTGCTTCGACGCATGGCACGGCCTCGGCATGGTCCTCATGCGCTCCAGCGACCTCAAAGGCGCCCTCGGAGCCGCCATGATGGCCACCGACCTCCGCCCCAACGACCTCCTCGCATGGACCGCCCTCTCCCAGGTCCACGTCAAAATGGGCAACATCGCCGAAGCTGAAGCCGCCAAAGGCAACGCCCGCATCCTCTCCCTCGGCGGTCGCGTCAAACGCGACTGACCCTCCCGCTCCCTCCCAACAGGGACACTCCGCGCCCCACTCGCACCGCGCCCGCGGCGCCCGCTGTCCCTTGCGGTCCCCCATACCCACATCATGGATCAATCCTCCCTTCCTCCCTCTCCCATGCGCTGGCCAGACGAACGTGTCCTCGTAATCCCCCGCCGTCTCTTCGACGAGCTCGGTGCCTTCAACGGGCTTTCCACCGACGTCGACCGCTACCTCCCGGCCTTCCTCGACCCCGCCAACAACCACTTCCTCGCCAGAGACTCCGCAGAAGACGATCCCTCACATAAGCAGATCATCCCCTACGCCCTCTTCCACCACAACGGCCACCTCCTCCACTACGTCAGGGGAGCTAAAGGCGGCGAAAAACGCCTCACCGCCAAAGGCTCTCTCGGCATCGGCGGCCACATCAACGCCGAAGACGCCGCCCAGGCCTCCCTCGAAAAAGATACCTACATGACCGGCGTCGAACGCGAAATGAACGAGGAACTCGTCATCAGCTCGCCCTTCTCCCAGAACATCGTCGCCCTCATCAACGACGACTCCAACGACGTCGGCAAGGTCCACATCGGCATCGTCCACCTCTTCAACCTGACCTCCCCCGACGTCGCCGCCAACGAAGCACCCATCACCGACCTCTCTTTCCTCTCCCTCGAATCCCTCGCGGCTCGCCGCGACCAACTCGAGTCATGGAGCCAGATCTGCCTCGACCACCTCCACCTCATCCTCCCATGAAAAAATCCCTGCTCTTCTCCACCCTCCTCCTCTCCCTCCTCCCCATCCACGCCGAGGAACCCAAGGGTCTCTTCATCGACCCAGCCGAAGCCGCCAAAGCCGACGCCGACTTCTCCATCCAGGGCGAATACGCTGGCTCCATCGCCGGCAAAAAACACGGCCTGCAACTCGTCGCCGAAGGCGATGGCAAATTCCTCGCCATCCTCTACCCTGGCGGTCTCCCCGGCGCTGGCTGGGACGGCAACAAGGCCTCCCGCGTCAAAGGCACCGCAGGTAACGGCAAAAGCGCCGTCAGAATATCCCTCGGCTCCCTCGAAGGCACCGCTAAAGACGGCAAGGTCACCTTCGGCAGCGATTCCCTCGAAAAAATCACCCGCTCCAGCCCCACCATGGGCGCCAAACCTCCCGCCGGTGCCGTCGTCCTCTTCGACGGCTCCAACACCGACGCATGGAACGGCAGCGGCATGACCGACGAAAAACTCCTCAAAGAAGGCCAGGACTCCAAACAGAAATTCGGCAGCTACCACATTCACCTCGAGTTCATGCTGCCCTACAAACCAAAAGCCCGCGGCCAGGACCGCGGCAACTCCGGCTTCTACAACCAGAGCCGCTTCGAAGTCCAGGTCCTCGACTCCTTCGGCCTCGAAGGCGAAAACAATGAATGCGGCGGCATCTACAGCATCAAAGCCCCGGACCTCAATATGTGCCTCCCGCCACTCGTCTGGCAGGCCTACGACATCGACTTCACCGCCGCCACCTTCGACGCCTCCGGTAAAAAAACCGCCAACGCGCGCACCACCGTCAAACACAACGGCACCGTCATCCACGACAACATCGAACTCCCCCACGCCACCACCGCCGCCCCACTCGGCGACGGCAAAGACCCCGGCCCGCTCCACCTCCAGAACCACGGCAACCCCATCCGTTACCGCAACATCTGGCTCGTCGAGAAAAAGTAATCCCGGCACCCACGCCCCAGCTCAGCTCGTCTCACCTCCTTCCGGGGCCGAATCACGTCCCCGGGAGGCTCGCACTTGCACGCGCCCCGGAATCAGTGTAGCCGCCCCGCTTCCCTCGCTGTCCCGCCGCTCCCGGTGGCTCAGCTCCCTCCAACCTCCAGCTTTCCACTCGCTTGATCAATCAGCTCAGGGCCTTCGAAAAATCCGGTAAGAATATCCGGGTCGGTGTTGTCGGATGCGGTGCCATGGGGCTCGGCGTCGCATGGCAGGTCGCCCGCACCCCGGGCATGGATCTCGTCTTCATCACCGATATCTCCCCGGACGCCATCGCCAAAGGCCTCGCCTCCACCAACCTCTCCGGCATCCCCGTCCCAACCTCCGGCCCACTCCCACCTCGGACCCCCAAATCCCAAGTCTGGACTTCCCTCGACACCACCAGCCTCCTCGCCCTCCCGGACCTCGAATTCGACGTCCTCGTCGAATGCACTAACACCATCGCCCCGGCCACCCACTTCTGCCTCGCAGCCATCGCCAAGAAAGCCCACGTCGTCCTCATGAACGCCGAGGTCGATCTCGCCCTCGGCCAGCTCCTCAAAC
>CANHUG010000076.1 GCA_947462995.1 Verrucomicrobiales bacterium
GGGTTTGCCTGCCGCTTCTTTCAGCTCCACCCTCGCGGGCGTCGCCTTGCGGTTCAGCTACGGTTGCTCTCATCAGCTCCGATGTCATCGTTTCATGTCATTAGTTAAGGCCCATGCCGGGCACACTGGCACGGGCGTCCCGGCTTTGTCTCAGCCAAAGGAACGTGGACTTTCCAGCCCGCGCCACTATCCATTCACACCCCAGGACCGCAGGCTCCGCACTCGCGCCTCCTCATCCCGCAGGGATGACAGCCCCTAGCCGGCGGTTGAGCTCGGCACGAGCGACACCGCCGGAAACCACGCCCCACAAATCCGCACCCCGCAAGGGGTGCCGGCTTGTAACCGGTGGTTGAGCAACGCGACACCACCGGACTGCCACCCCCAACCCACCCAATCCCGCCCGATCAGTCACTACCTCTCCTATCCACCCCATCTCGCCCCATCTCGCCCCATCCGTCCTATCCGTCCTATCTCTTCCGACCCGCCACCGCCTCCCCCGCACCTCTCCCAATCCCCGCCTCATCATCCAGAAGGGATGACGGCCCCTAGCCGGCGGTTGAGCTCGGCACGAGCGACACCGCCGGAAACCACACCCCACAAATCCGCACCCCGCAAGGGGTGCCGGCTTTTAACCGGTGGTTGAGCAACGCGACACCACCGGACTGCCACCCCCAATCACCCCAGCGAACTAACCGCCCCCCAATCCCAACGGGATTGCGTCCCAGAGCCCAGGGTTGGCCGGCACCACGTAGGCCTACCCTGGGTCCACCACACCAACATATCCCCAACCCCAACCGGGGTTGCGACCCCGACACCACCACCCTCACATTTCACCAACCACCGTCCGCCACAACCAATTCCCACCCAACACCCCCTGCCACAAACACCTCCCCACACTGAACCCGCCGTCTTTGCCCTGCCACACCGCGAATTGACGGTCCGTTTTCACGATCACTGATTCCGCGTTCATAGATGTCATATGGAATACCTATGACATTTACGCCATCTCTTGAATAGAGGTCGCCCGCGTGACGCTTGCGAATGAGCCGTGCGCGCACCACCAGACGCCACCACTGCGACGGCTGCGCCGCTCCACTCGCCCACTCCACTAATTGATAGCCTAAAGAATTACTCAAGGCCCAGCCGCATCGTGATTCAGATAGCATACCGGCAGGGTCTGGCGAAATCATTGCATCGGAGGTTAGCGGCGGCTCTTTCGAACAGCGTTTGCCAGAAACACCAATACCACCACTGCGGGGCCGCTCATCCACCACAGCCATGATATCGAAGGCATCGCTATGACGCTATCCGATTGTCCTACGGATGGGTTTTTCTTTGGCGATACTGTCATTTGCGTCTGCGGGGAGATCTCGATTACTTTAGGGCTGAGCGTTTCCGGCCCTGCTGCGTTGGGCTGCTCCGCCTCTGACCTAGCCGCCAATAGGTAATCAATAATGTTGGATGGATCCGGATTTGATGGGATTGAATGGCCAACTGCCTTGACTACATCCTCGTAGGATTGTCTTGCATTGATTCGACCGTTCCTCTCAAATACACTATCGTCAGTTAAATACACCTCAATTCCACCCGAGGTGGCCATCAGACAAATCACGCACCTATTGTCCAATTTTGATTGGTACACTTCTCTCGTTACCTTTGCGATAGATCCGTCCGCGTCCATTCGTGCAGCATACTCAATCTGTTTCGGAGGACCATGTAGCTTTATAATCCCCTCGCGGACGATTTTTAAGCGCTCGGGCATATTACCAGTAGCTTTGCTGGCCCAAGTCAAGGATGCTAATTCATCATCTGTGAAACCATATAACACCAATGCTCCATCACCTTGATCTTCGCTCAACATCCCTGTGAACGACGCCTTAGATTCGCGCTCACTCAATGAAAGATCTTTGGCCAGCGGATGTGCTCTCAAAAATTCAGCGAATTCCGTTCCTAGTATTGTCAGATTTGGTTTGAGCAAAGGCAAGTGCTCCTCAACGGTGACCACCAGCGCAGATGCCGAGTTCAAGACCGATACAAAACAGATTAAGTAAATAAAGTTTTTCATTGACCAAATATCTTGATTTGATTTGATTTTCTTATCAAATTCGCATGGGTCCAAACAGTGGAATTTGGTGGAGTCCACGCCCACAGCTCGCCTGAGGAAAATTTGGTTTCCATGGCATCCATCATGCCTGCGATGCTTTCAATAATCGATCGGTTTGGCGGCGTGTTAAACTCCAATTCTCCAGCATTCGCCCCAACATTATTGTTATACAAATCCATTGTCGAATTGCTTGAAAATGCGACCTCATGATATCTTCCGCGACGCTCGTTGGCCGTTGAAACCATTATAGTTTTCCACTTCCCAAAGTTTTCGGCACTCGCAGCATTCCAAGTTGAATGCCGAATTGCATCTTGACGAGTCCCACCATTTCCACCATTTTCACCATACTTGGTTTCAACTGCTGACCTCACACCAACGCCAACCGAAAGGATTCCAGCGAACTCTATGGTCCCCACAAGAACCTGCAGATGACTCATTGATGCAAGGTTGGTATCTAGATCGAATTGCCCAGTTGCCGGAATATTTACATTTAGATTGTAAATGTGGGTTCCAACTTCGAGTTTGATTTCCTTGAGCCCGGAAAATGCCCATTTTACCTCAAATTCCGACACATCCGCTTTTCCAGAAACCTCCCCCTGTCCCCCTAGCGGTTGCGAAGGATCCGGATTACTCCACTTCACAAAACCCGCCGGGAGTTCATTTCTTATAATCATCCCTGCAAGCGGTTCCGCCAAGACAAATGTCCCCTTCTCCGTCGGCCACAACGAAAATAACTCACCCACCGAATTGCCATCCAAGGGCTGTGGAGTTGCATACATGGGCGCACTTCCATGCGGACCGTTAACGGTCTGTATCATCCTTACCTCCACCGGAAGCAGTCGTTCCGTCACAAGCACAACACCCTTCGCATTTTCCGGAATGGATGGCAGTTGGGGTACGACATCATGCGAAGCGGAGTAGTTTGCGTTAACTCCGGCCATTTTAGATGGCGGAATCGCCAAGGTGACCGTGCTGATTGAAGTTGGGGCACCAGATGGTGTCCCGTCGCTCGAAAACCACGTTTGACCAGTCTCTATCAGATCGCGGAAATACGCTTCCGTGGTCGGCCACACCTTTTCCCAGCGTACCTTGATGTACGTCCGTTCCTGCGATTCAAATCTGGCAGGCCCGCGCAGACGGTATCTCATCCCTCTGGTGTAGATGTGCTCCCGTTGGAACCCACCGACGGCGCTCGAAGAACTGTCGCCCATAAACAATGCAACCGGAGCGTCCCCATCCAGTTCCGCACTGGGGAGTCCACGACTCGCCACTGGGGCGGCATGCAGATTCCACCGACCAGCTAAGTCATCGCCATGTTCGGCAGTGTCTCCATTGAATGTTTTCTCCGGCAATTCAAACTTCCAGCCCAGAGGATTGACATATCCCGGTGGTAGAACCCATGTCCGCTTCAGTACCGGAAACCGCGCGGCTGCCTCCCACCCATGATTGATTGTCAGCTCTGACCATCCACCGTTTCCGCCGTACGGATTCGGACGGAATCGGGTAGTTTCGCGAGTTATGACCAGCGACGACAACACAACAGGTGCGGAATACTCATCCTCTGGATCAGTGCCTGCCGCCAGCTCCTCAAGGTCCGGCGAAAAGTCCCGGTCACTGTCAAATCCAGCCGCCGATCCTGAAGGAGTGCTGTCGCCCGAATTCTGCGGTCTCCTCGCGAATGGAATCGCCGCTGGCCGGTCATTGATTCTCACGTGGTTCTCCGGCACCCCCGCACCGGCCGCGACAAACCGTCCGCCCACACCCGCCAGCGCCTGACTGTCATCCGTCAGCACCGCTGCCACCACCCATTCTCCCCGCGCAGACGCCGTCGTCACCGTCACTCCCGCAGCAGCCTCGCCGTCCACCACAAAACCCAGCGGAATCACCCAGAACGGCCGGGCCCCACCAAGCGTCCGCCCACCTGCCATGTTGCTCAGCCACACATGGTGCAGATCCGACGCCTTCACCGTACCACCCAGCGCTGCCCCGGCTCCCGTCAGCGACCAGGTCAGCGTGTCGCCGACCGCACTCCGCGTCCCGCGCGGAAATCCCCGGTGCGTCACCACCAGCGACAAGTACCGCTTCGTCGCCTCGGCCGTCACGGGGATGGAAACAACGGTCTGATGTCCCCACGCCCCGTTACCCACCGGCCTCGGCGCATCGCGTTCATCGTGAATCACATGCGGCCCGAGCCCTGCCAGCGCAGAAGCCAGAAACGGACGCACCCCGCCCGGCACAGCCGCATCCCCGTCACTGGACCCCATCCGCATCTCCTCCCCCGCCGTGAATCCGTCACCATCAGCGTCTGCCGCCTGCGGATTCGACGCCACCGGGCTCACCGACTCCGGAATCAGCCGCCCGCGCACCACCGGCAGCCACCACGGCGATGGCTGTGCCGCTCCACTCGCCAGCGACATCGCATCGTGATCGAACGCCACCGCACGATCCTCCGGCACCGTGATAGACAACCCGTTCGTTCCCGGCATGACCACATCGCCCGGGCCCGCGGTCACCGCCTCCGCGACATACCCGTGGACCCGTTCATTCAGTCGCCAGCCCGCCGCCGTCGGCGTGGCAGTCAACGGCTCAGGCGGTGGAACGTTCAGTAACGTGCTGCCGCCTCCCCGGGGCGGCGAAGTGAATTCATGGACAAAATGCCGGAACGCCACCGGGTGCAGTGCCGCGCACTTCACCATCCCAACTCCAAGGACTCCCGCAGGCAGCTCCGCATCCAAAGCCGGAACGCCCCGCGACAGCCAGCCCACCGCCTCTTCCCGCTCGCGATACCAGCTCGTCGCGTCGATCGTAAGATACACAAGACCCGGATCCTCCGGCCGGAATACCCCGGACCTTGGCTCGGACAACGGCCGGAAATACACCCGCCCGCTCGAACTGCCTTCCCATTCACCGTATGGATCATGCCCCCATCCCAAAGGCAGACCACCCGCATGGACCGGAATGTCCGTGCCGGAACCCGCAGTGAACAGATCAGTCGGTGCTGCCACCGCCGGGACCGTCCCGGATGCCGTAACTTGCCGGGTCAGAAAACCCCCGAACCTGGCGGCTGAGCCAGGCTGCAGCGTCACCGTCACACCCGGACTCGCATTCACCGTCTGAGGCGGCAGCACCGGCGACACCCTGCCCTCCACCACCTGCCCCACCGCATCAAACCGCGTGACCGAACGCGACCCGCCCCACCGCGCCCGTTCCACAAGCCGCGGGAACTGGCTGAACATCACCTCAGACCCGCCCGCAAACGTGCACGCGAGGCTGGCTTGATTGTTATACCGCAGCGGTGCATCCGCCGCCAGCGTGCCCCGCCTAACCAGCGGATACGCGGAACGGATCGTCACATCCACGCTTCCTTCCGCATCCGGACGGTCGCGGCGGGTCGCCACCTGCGCAAACTCCACATACGTACCCCCTTTGAAATCCGCACTCAGCCCGGGGGAATACGGCAGCGACACGTTCTCCGCCAGCACCCCACCCGAAACCACCGGAATCCACGTCGTCACATCCCCGATGCGGTGCTCCACCGCCGTAAAGTGAACCACTCCCTGAAACTTCACCTCAGACAACCACGGACTGAACCGCAGCAGAGTCGGCCGCGCCAGCCGCACTGCCGATGGCATCATCGGCCCCGCAGTCGAACCATTCGCCGCATACGCCGCCGCACCCATGCGCGGCGCACCCCAAACCGGCAATGTCACCGCGGCGATCGCCCGCGCGGATGAAACCCCATCCGCCATCTGTCCATCATCCGCTAGTGTCAGTGCTCCATGCAGCCCGACCGTTCCCTCCACAAGGCCCGGATGCGGCGCGCGGAACGCCGTCTTCAACTGCCCCACATTCGCCGGAGCCTGCAACTCCTCCAGCGTCCCCGCCGCGCCCCACGGATAACGTGGCGGATTGGTCAGACCTTCCTCAGCCTCCAAAACATCACCCACCATCTCCCCCGTCACCAGCGGATAACCCAGCGCCGCCAGCACGTCGTGAAACTTCGCTGCCGTTTCCTTCAACGCACCCACCGGCACCGGTGCCGCATTCTCCGCCGCAGGCCCGGGCGTCCATCCCGCCACCATCCCGCGGAAGGACTCGCGGGCGGCGTGAGCGGCGGGTTGAGTGGTTTGTGAAATGGAAATCGTATTAAGCCACGCCAGCGCCCGGCTCGCCACATGCTTGAGCTGCCCGACATTGATCGGGGCGTCGTTGTCGGCATTGACCCGTCCCGCCGCCCAGATGCCGCTCCACCACAACGGCTCGGCAGCCGAGGCAGCATCGTTGGTCTGTGTCTGGGCACGAACACACATGGCGACAGATAGCACAATTGCCGGAAGCGCGCGGGCAGAAAGCAATCTTTTCACAGAATCTCCGTTCGTTTTGAGTTAGCATCGGCTGAGTCCCGGCCATTGCGCCGGTCCCCGCACCAGAACCTCAGGGCGTCCCATACGACCCCATCGAGATTCCCCCCCGCGCCGGCACCGACAGCAGCACCCGACCCGCCGCATCCGCCGAAATCGTCGCCGGCACCGGACTGTTCGCCGCGGCCCGCAATTGCAGCGCCCCATCCACCCGCGCCGTCCCGTTCACATGCAGTTGCTCCTGCGGATCCGTCGTCCCGATCCCCGTCGCATTCAGCAGATACGTCGCGTCACCATGTGGCGCACGAGGCGCACCCAGCGGAAAGTCCGCTTCGGGCTCCACCGCCGACAACTGCACCCGGGTCTCCCCTGTAAGAATGTCGCTCACCCGCAGCACCGCATGCGTGCCCGACGGCGAATCCCCAACGGAGCCCGCAGGCATATTCCAACCCGGCACGTCCACCTTCCGGATCGGCCCCGTCACCGTCGCCGACACCCCCGCACGGCCCGTCCACCCATGCTTCACCGCAAACTCCGTATTGAACGCCGATGTGTCCAGGGTCATCCCATCGACGAACCAGTCGTTCCGAACATTGATGGCATGACTCGGCACCTTCCATCTCCAGAGACTCGCATTGCGCCCGGCAATCGCACTCACGACAACACTGGCTCCGTTCCCGATGTCCTCCGTCTTCTGCCAGTATGCCGGATTCCCGATCGCATACGTCAGGTCACCGTAAGCAACCAGATTGGATCGCACTGTCAGTCCCCCGCTGATGTCGAGATTCCCATTCACCTTCCCGCTCACCTCCAGATTGGCCACCTTCAGATTCTGACCCTCCAGCCAAGGCTTCACTGTCCCTTCTGTCAGGATCTTCGATCCGCTGATGCGCCCCTCAGGAATAGACGGATCAAAGTAGATTGTAGGTACTGGCGAGTACCGGTCGAACAGACGAAGCTGATTATACTCGCCCTCCAACTCCATCTGCGTAGACGGGTACGGGGCCCCAGGCTCTGTCCGTTCCCACCTCCAGAAGGGATATTCCCCAAGACTGAGGAACGAAACCCGTTCGGTCAAAAAGTCGTCGGTTCCCGGCATCACGAACTCATCCGCCTTGAGAATGAGCCCATTCCCCCCATTGTCCGTGTTCAGCCAAAGACTGTTCCCATCACTCGAAAACCCATCAGCCGCCTGCAATGGCAGTGTCGGAATCAGCAGGAAGCAGGAAGCAGGAAGCAGAAAGCGAGGAGGCGTCATGGCGTCGATAGGATTATCCTGACTGTAGCACCCGTTCCTGAACACAGCATGAACACCCGAAAAAAACTCAACATTTCGCACCCCATAATTCGTTAGCCATTAATGAACCCCTCCGCACACCCCACATCCAGCCCCTCCACTAACCCCCTCTCCCACCAATCCTTCGCACCTTCGCGTGAGACCCCCTATCCGTTTGCGCCCTTCGAACCCGACCCATCTCAAATCTCAAATCCCCTTCCCCAGCCCTCCCTCCTCAGTAACCATCGGTGCCCATCCGTGAAATCCGTGGTCCCCCAACCACCTCCTGTCTGCATGGCCCAGGTACACCATCCTCTCCACCCCGTCCTCTCCCATCAAGCCCCTCACGCCATCGCGTGAGACCCATCTCCCTTCCAGCCATCTTCCTGCAAGCCATCCAGCCCACCTCAGCCCCCCCACCCAGCACCAGTTCCGCGATCCCCCCATCAGTCCGCCGAAGAGATGGCTTCTTGTCCCCGAGGGATTCTCTGCCCGCCCACGGACCGAGCAGGGCGCGAATCCACAGTGCTTCCGCAGTCACCCCCGCAACAAATCCGTCCAGGCCTTGTCTCCCCCCCAATGCACCCGGGTCTTCACACCCCTCCCGCAAAATCACAAGATTCCATCTGTAAGCCGAGCCGCACCAGTGCCAGTATCCACCCCATGCACCCGCTGCCGCCGCTCGCCCTCTGGTCCGCCTTCGCCCTCGCCGCTTCCGCCGCACCAGAACCCAAAAACCTCGCCGCCTCCAGCACCCTCCCCTCAGGCAACGGTCTCGCCGCAGCCTTCAAAGCCGACGTCTCCATCGCCTCCCACCCCAGCGTCCTCTTCGCCGACGGCTTCGAATCCGCCAACACCTCAAAATGGGACGAACCCGGCCCCTCCTCCCCGGACATCGTCTCCTTCCCCAACCCAGGCAACCCCGCCCTCGGTTCCCACTGCCTCCGCGTCACCGCCACGCTCGGCAAAAACACCGGCGGCGGCCCCACCCAGTGGTTCCCAGCCACCAACTCGGTCTTCGTCCGCTTCCTCACCCGCTTCGACTCCCAGTGCGACTACGTCCACCACTTCGTCACGCTCCGCGCTAACAAGGGCCTCAAAGGCGGCGACAAATGGAGCGGCTTCGGCAAGGCCGGTCTCCTCCCCATCGGCTCCGAACGCTTCTCCACCGCCCTCGAACCATGGGGCGACGACGGCCGCAATCCCCCTCCCGGCCGCTGGAACTTCTACTCCTACTGGCACGAAATGACCCCATCACCAGACGGCAAATTCTGGGGCAACTCCTTCTCCCCCTCCCCAGCCCCTCCCGTCCCCAAAGACCGCTGGATCTGCGCAGAATTCATGCTCCGCCACAACTCCCCAGGCAAACCCGACGGCGCCCAAGCCTTCTGGATCGACGGCAAACTCCTCGGCCACTGGGAAGGCATCAACTGGCGCACTTCCCCCTCCGTCATGGCCAACGCCCTCACCGTCGAATCCTACTTCACCGACCGCTGGACCACAAACCCCACCAACATCGTCTCCTTCGACAACGTCGTCGTCGCCTCCGACTACATCGGCCCTCCCGCCAAACCCTGACACTTTCCGGAAACCCCCGCGGCATCTTCCTATCAATTCACAACCCGCCCCTCATCCCCATGCTCTCCCGCCGTCTCCTCCTCCTCTGCCTCGCCCTCTGGCCCGCCCTCGCCCCAGCCGCCGACCCTCCCTCTCCCGCCCCCTCTCCCCCGCCCGCCCTCGCCTCCAAACGCATCGCCTTCCTCGGCGACAGCATCACCCAAGCCGGTGCCTACGTCAGCTTCATCTCCTTCTTCCTCCACAAACAATTCCCCGCCTCCGACTTCGACATCTTCCCGCTCGGCCTCGCTAGCGAAACCGTCTCCGGCCTCAGCGAACCCGGCCACGCCGGCGGCGCGTTCCCCCGCCCCTGTCTCGTCGAACGTCTCGGCCGCACACTCTCAACCATCAAACCCGACACCGTCTTCGCCTGCTACGGCATGAACGACGGCATCTACCTCCCGCCCGACCCCCAACGCCTCGCCGCCTTCCAATCCGGCATCACCCGGCTCCTCACCGACTGCCGCAAAGCCGGGGTCTCCTCCCTCTTCCTCATCACCCCGCCCATCTACGACGCCCCAGCCCCTCCTGACAAACCCAACTACGACGCCGTCCTCTCCGGCTTCGCCTCATGGGAAGTCTCCCTCAAGGGCCCCGACCTCCGCGTCATCGACCTCCACTCCCCCATGCGCGCCGCCCGCGACGCCCGCAAAGACGCATTCTCCCCGGACCACGTCCACCCGGACGACCAAGGCCACCTCTTCATGGCCAGAACCATCCTCTCCGCCCTATCTATTTCCACCCCGGACGTCTCCCCGGAAGTCATCCGCGCCAACCCGCTCTTCAAAGCCTGCGACCAACTCCGCCAGCTCCGCTGGGACCGCTGGATGCCTCACATCGGCTACACGCGCGAAAAAACCTTCCCGCCCCAACCCCTCGGCTCAGCACCCGCCGACGCCGCCGCCATCCTCTCCACTATCAACTCTCTCCGCCGCTCCCCATGACCCCTCCCTACCCGGCCAAAGTCACCATCGTCGGCCCAGGCAAGGTCGGCATGTCCCTCGCCACCTTCCTCATGACGAGCGGCGTCGCCCGCGAAATTGTCCTCGTCGGCAGCAACCACGCCAAAGCCGAAGGCGAAGCCATGGACCTCATGCACGCCCAGGCCTTCCTCCAGATCCCCGTCCTCACCCGCGCCGGTTCCCCATCCGACGCCGCAGGCTCCGCCGTCGTCGTCATCTGCGCCTCCGCACCCACCCCCGCAGGCATGACCGACCGCAATGCCCTCGCCGCCGACAACGCCGCCCTCCTCCGCAGCATCCTCCCACCGCTCGCCGCCGCCGCCCCCAACGCCGTCTTCCTCATCGTCTCCAACCCGGTCGACGCCATGACGTGGCTCGCCCTCGAAATCACAGGCCTCCACCACTCCCGCGTCATCGGCACAGGCACCCTCGTCGACTCCGCCCGATTCCGCAAAATGCTCTCCGACGCCGTCCGCATCCACCCGGACGACCTCCGCGCCTACATCCTCGGCGAACACGGCGAACACCAGTTCCCCGCCATGTCCATCGCCTCCGCAGGCGGCGAACCCATCGACGACTCACCTGACCGCCGCCACCTCGCCGAACTAGCCAAACAAAGCGGCATCGAAATCTTCCGCAAAAAAGGCAACACCTGCCACGCCATCGCCCTCGCCGCCGCCTCCATCGTCGAATCCATCCTCCTCGACTCCAAACGCACCATGCCCCTCAGCGTCCGCATCGACGGCTACCTCGGCGTCCACAACGTCTGCCTAAGCCTCCCCGTCGTCATCGGTGCCTCCGGCGTCGAACGCGTCCTCCACCCACCCCTCAACCCCGCAGAATCCCAACTCTTTACCTCCGCCGCCCACGCCGTCCGCAACGTCATCAATTCCTTCTCCCCCTCCCACTAGCTTCTCCCTATTTCAAAACTCAAATCTCAAATCTCCCTTCTCCCCTTCTCCTTTCTCACTTCTCACTTCCCCATGCCCCGCCTCGCCGCCTTCCCCAAAGCCTTCATGCAGGCCCTCTGCAAAGACGGCTCCATGTCCGTCTCCCAATGGATCGCCCTAGCCGCACCCCTCGGCATCGACGGCCTCGAATGGTACGCAGGCTTCCTCGAAATGGCCGACGACTCTAACTGGCCTCGCTTCCGCGCCGAAGTCGCCGCCACCGGCATGTCCATCCCCATGATGTGCTGCTCCCCGGACTTCACCCACCCGGACCCTGACTTCCGCGCCCGCGAAATCACAAAACAACTCCGCTGGATCGACATGACCCACGCCCTCGGCGGTTCTTTCTGCCGCGTCCTCAGCGGTCAGCGCCGCCCCGAACTCACCATCCACCAAGGCGTCGCCCTCGCCGCCGACGCCATCTCCACCTGCCTCCCCTACGCCGCCGACCGCGGCATCACCCTCATCCTCGAAAACCACTACAAGGACGACTTCTGGGAATTCCCCGAATTCGCCCAGCAGATGGACGTCTTCTGCCTCCTCGTCGACGCCATCCAGCACCCTAACTTCGGAGTCAACTTCGACCCCTCCAATACCTACCTCGCCGGCGAAGACCCGCTCGAACTCCTCCGCCGCGTCTCCCACCGCGTCGTCACCATGCACGCCAGCGACCGCTATCTCGCAGAAGGCACCCTCGAAGACCTCCGCCGCGAAGAAGGCGGTGCCACCGGCTACGCCAAACGCCTCCGCCACGGCGAAATCGGCAAAGGCCTCAACGACTACGACGCCATCTTCTCCGAACTCAAACGCGTCGGCTTCAACGGCTGGATCAGCATCGAAGACGGCGTCGACGGCATGGACCAGCTCGCCCGCAGCGTCGCCTTCCTGAAGAACAAAATCGCTCAGCACTGGCCCTGACCCCCACTCTTCACGCTCCCCTCACCGATTTTCCGTGACAGGACGGCCCGGTTTGCGCAAGGATTGGTTCCCCCCAATCCACCCTGAGTCCCCCGCTCATGACGCGCCCGCTGCTCTTCCTGCTCGCACCCCTCTGCCTGCACGCCCAGGTCACCATCAACGAAATCAACGCCGCCGCCAGCGAACGCGCCCTCCGCTGGGACGCTTCCGGCCAGCCACGCCTCGGCTCAGGCCCCGCATGGTTCGACCCCACTTTCAACGCCTCCTCATGGCCCGTCGGCCCAGCCCCGCTCGGCTTCAACCCCGCCAAATCAGGCCTCGGCACCAACCTCAGCGCCGACCTCGACGGCCGCACCGCTTCCCTCTACCTCCGCAAATCCTTCTCCGTCGACCCAGCCACCGCCGCCTCCGCCGATAACCTCCGCCTCCGCATCGACTACTTCGACGGCTTCGTCGCCTACCTCAACGGCCGCGAAATCGCTCGCGCCAGGCTCGGCGCCCCCAAACTCTTCGTCTACGCCGACCAGCCCGCCTTCTCCCCGCGCCCAGCCTCCCCAGCCGGCTTCCAGAACTTCAACCTCGGCCCCGCTTCCTCCTTCCTCCAGCCCGGCGAAAATACCCTCGCCATCCACGTCGCCAACGCCGCATGGGACGGCAAAGGCCGTCTCCAGGCCGACGCCGCCCTCGA